>NZ_JAKTNT010000006.1 GCF_022760925.1 Thermus hydrothermalis
CTACACCCCTTGGCCTCTCTCTTGGGGTGGTCCAAATTTGGGGCAGCACTTCATCTCGCCTTCACCCGACACGGCACGCCAGGCAAAACCTGGCCCAAGTGGTGCATACCCTGAGTTTTCGCCAGTAAAGCGAACCCCCGGTCATATGGCCGGGGAGCTCCTTTCAACGAGGAGAAGCGCTATGCGCCTACTTCCGGCTCAGAAAGCCCCCAAGCCAACCCAACAACCCGCTTAGGAAACTGGCCATCTTCTCGGGAACGGTCATTATAGCGAAAAAGACCGACCCCACAAGAAAGTGCTCAAATGGTATCGGCAAGAACTGAACCATCAGGCGTCAAGGGCTTGCCAACCTCCGTATTGGAGGAGTAGGATTTCCCCACAATGAGGGTTGTTTATACCATCGGCTACGAGGGCCTGAAACTTCCGGAGTTTATCAGCTTTCTTCGCGGGAAGGGGATCGTTGTCGTAGCCGATGTGCGGGAACTCCCTTTGAGCCGAAAACCCGGTTTTTCCAAAGTCAGCTTGAGAGCCGCCCTTGAAGACGCCGGCATCTACTACCGCCATATCCGCGAGCTCGGTGCTCCGAAACCTCTAAGGGACTATCTCAAGAGGACGGGAGACTGGCCCACTTATCGTCAGAATTACCTCCAGTTACTCCAACAGCGCCCCGGTGTGCTGGAGGAGTTGGGGATGCTCGCGTGCGAATACCCAACCGCGCTCTTGTGCTTTGAAGCAGACCCAGCGACTTGCCATCGGTCCATTATTGCCGAAGCATTGCTAGCCACTGGTTGGGTTCAGGAGGCCCTAGACCTCAGAAAAGAGGCGTACAAGCTTGCTTCTTCGGCCAGATGAACCCAATCACCGCGTAGAGGGTTGGGCGAGCATATCGGTAGTGGATACTCCCTACCACAAGGTAAGGTTCCCTTTCTAAGGAGAAGATTTCCCGCTCAACCTTTTGGCGCACGCTATTGACCGCCCTTTCCCTGCTACCAAGGCGTTGCTCCTCTTTGAAGTAAAGCCGGTAGATCTCCCAGTCCAAAACCACCTTCTCATACCTTTTCCCGGTGGCGTCCAGAAAGGAAAGGCGAAACTGGTAAGGGCAAAAGCGCAGTGGTGTTTTAGGCAAAGAAAAAGCCGGCTCTATATCTTCAAAAAGCCCCTCGGCGAGTATCTGAGGCACAGCCAACTTTGCCTTCTCCTTTTCGCTCCAATCTTCCCCTCGGTACTGAGCTACCAGCTCGGCACTACCCGGCACAGCCGCTACAACCCCGATCGTACGCCCCCAAACCCGTCGCCAAACTACCTCCCTTTGTTCCCCCGCGAAGAGGCTTTGTTCCTGGATCGGCTTTCTTTCCCTACGGATCATTTGTTCTTCAAAAGCCGCCAAGCTGGGAAATAGGGTGGGGCGGATAAACTCCATTCTTCTGTGCCAAGTCCCCTCATCCGTGCCGATGTGATCTACTTTCCGAATGCTCCGATGGTCCACCAGTCGGAAGCTTTCAGGGCGGGGGTCGTTTTGAGCCCGCTCTAAAGGCATCTCTAAGATGTCATACTTTTGGAACCTATAGTCTCCCTCTAACAAACGGAAAGGGTAGGGATAAATACGCACCCACTGTCCATCCCTGAGCCTTATTCCTGCCGTACAAGTGATCTCACCGTACTTCCGGCTCGGGCTAGGGTAGGTTTTAACAACCATCAAGACCCGCTCGGTCATAGCAGCGCTTTATAAGCCCCGGGACAGGGCGTAAGCCGGGTTCTGTTTCTGCGGTCATCTCTCTGGGACCGGTGTCGCCACCGGCCTCAAGCGGCCCATCCCAGGGGTTCTGGCGGGCCGGGCAAGCCCTTCCCCTCTACTGGGCCTTGCACCGGGTGGGGTTTGCCGTGCCCCAGCCTGTTACCAGGCCAGGCGGTGGGCTCTTACCCCACCGTTCCACCCTCGCCCGCACCGGGCCTTGGGCCCGGCCGCTCGCGGTCTCTTCTCTGTGGCACCTTCCGTCGGGTTACCCCGCCCAGCCGTTAGCTGGCACCCTGCCCTATGGTGCCCGGACTTTCCTCACCCAAGGGGGTTCGGACCCTTGAGCGCGACCGCACCCCTGACCCGGGGCACTTCCTATTGTGAAAGCATTGAGCGTTTCGGTCAAGTTCAGGGACAAAAATGGGCCATTTTCCCCATCCCCAAAGCCCAAGCACCTGCGAACGCACCCCAAAACGGGCCCTAAAACGGCCGATAAGGCGGGGGGTCCGAGGCGCAAAGGGGAAATCCGTGGCACCCCCCGCCAAAGCCTTCTAGGGGGGTTACAGGGGCTCAGAGACCCCTTCCGGGGACGCCATCCCTAGCCCGTAAGACCCAGCAGGGCCTCCAGGGTCTCGGGCACGCGGATGCCATGAGCCGAGAGGCGCTCCCGCTCGGCCAGGATTTCCCGCGCCAAGGCTAGGGCGGGCTCAGGGTCATCCTGATAAGCCCGCCTCAGGTAGCGCTTCAGGCAGGGGAACTCCTCTATGAGGGCCAGGACCTCATCGGGGTTGTAGTCCTCGGGATTGCCCAGAAAATCCTTGAGCTCCGACCACGACCAGGAGGCCAGCTCTAAGGGGGTAAATTCAACCAAGCGGGTTTCCTGAGCCATTTCACCTCGTTCCAGGGTATGTCCAGCTTGGAGAGGTCTTCCTCGGCGTATCCCGTGACCAAAGTTCCGCTCCAAAACGAGTATACCACGAACCAATACCCGCTGAGCGTGGGGCCGCGCAGGGGCTCGGGCACGGCCCACTCCACAGGGAGGAGCGCCGCCAAAACGGGCCCTGGGGCCCGCCGGTAGGCCATGAGCGCCGCTTCGGGGGAAAGAGGAGCGTGCTGGCAGATCCGCTCGTAGTCCTCGGCGGTGGCGTCTCCAGCCAGTTGCCCGTCGGCAATCCGCTTGAGCCTGTGGACCTCCAAGGAGCTCCCCCAAGTGATACCCAAGCGTTCCCGTTCCTCTTCGGGCACCTTCCGGGTCCAGCGGTTGAAGGGAGCCCGGCCCATTGCCCCGGCCGCCCAAAGCCAGTCGCGGGGCTCGGGCTCCGCCTGCCCCTCGGCTATGGCCCGCAAGCGGGCCAGCGCCTCAGGATGCGCCTGGGGCAAGGCGGTCACGTAGGCCCGCCACAGGGCGGGGTCGTAGTCCCTAGGGTCCGGGCTCCACTCCTCCTGGCCCGGGGGCCGGCCGAAGCCCGCCTGGGGCTCGTGCTCCGGCGCCTCCTTCCAGGCCCGGCGTTCCCCCTCCTCGCGGGTGTAGGTCACCAGGGCGGTGCGGCAGTTGTGGTGGAGGGGCGGGATATGGTTGCGCCAGAAGGGGTGGTCGGCGGGCAGGACCACCCCCGCCAGGGGGCGGCAGACGCCGGAGGTCCGCCCGTCCAGGACCACGGAGAGGCCCCAGTAGGGCCTGAGGGCCTTGGTCTCCTCCGCTTGCCGGTGCCGCCCCGCCCCATAGGCGAGCTGCAGGTTGGTGCGGAAGACGGTGTCCAGGCGGTGCCGGGTTCCCTCCCCCCAGGCGCCCCTCACCCGCTCGGAGAGGCGCTGGCGGAAGTCCTCAAAGGGCAGGCCCTTGGCCAGGGCCTCCTCCAGGGCGTCCTTCGCCTCCTGCACCATGTCCAAGGCGGCGAGGCCCGCCACCCAGAAGGCCCGCCTCCGGGCCTCCTCCCGCAGGGCCCGAAAGGCGGGGTCCGGCAGGGAGAGGCGGCGCCGGAACCAGGCGATGGCCTCGTCCGGGTTCAGGGGGTTGGGCTCAACCGTCCAGGCCACTGTCTTGGCGCTGGGCGAGGCGGCCCGCCAGCTCGGCGAGGGTCAGGGCGGCGTCCAAGAGCTCCGCCAGTTCGGCGAAGGGGATGTTGGGGAAGAGGGCGAGGAGGCGGCGGCGGAGGTCCTCGTAGTCCGCCGCCTCCTCAATCGCCTTCAGGAGCTGCGGGAGGCCAGGCATGGGCGCCTCCCGCAGGAGGCGGTCCCCCAGGGCGTCCACGAAGGCCTGGCCGGCCACCAGCCCCCTTCGCTTCCTCTCCTGGGGGGCCAGAACCGGGGCCTGCGGCTCGGGGGCGGGGACGCCGAACTCTTCCCTGAGCCATGCCTCCGGGATGGAAAGCCCCATCTGCAGGAGGGTCTGGAGGACGCGGGCCCGGGCCTCGAGGTCCTTCTCCTCCTCCACCTCGGGGACCACGTGGGGGGCCAGGTCCAGGTACTCGGGGCCGAAGTTGAAGGCCACGAAGGGCTTCAGGAGGCCCTCCCGCAGGGTCCGGGCCAGGGCCCGGGCGTCTGCCTTGAGGAGATCGATACGAACCCGCTCGTGGACCTTGGCCAGGGCGTAGCTCCCCCCTTCCCCCTCCGAGGAGGTGAGGGTCTGGCCCAGGACCGCCTGGGTCATCTCCCGATTGGCCAGGCGGATGAGGCGCTCGTAAACGTCGGGGCCCTGGCCCTTGGCGGCCTCCACGATCTCTATCTCGGTGTCCTTGGAGATGACCCCGGCGGCGTCCGCCCCCAGGCTCCTCACCGCCTCCTCCAGACGGCGGCGCTCCTCCTCCCCGGCGGCGGGGTCGTACTTGCCGATGCGGTAGGGCTGCCCGTACACCTCGGCGAAGACCACCCAGTCCTTGAGGGCGAAGTGCTTGAAGAGATAGAGCCAGGCCAGGCTCCGCATGAGCCCGGCCCGCGTGGGCAACCCCGAACGGGCCCGGTAGCGGTGCTCTATGGCCCCGCCGTAGGGGAAGGCCTCCTCCCGGCCGGGGCCCAACACCAGGTAGAAGCGGTCTTCGGGCTCGCGGTAGGCCAGGAGGCCGGGATGGACCCAGCGGAAGGCCTTGGGGCGCCACAGGAGGCCGTCCCACTCCCAGGCCACCGCCACCACGCTCACCCCCTGGGGGATGGCGGAGAGGAGGTCGGTCATCAGGTCCTCCAGGGGCAGGCCCCACCAGACCTCCTCCACCGCCCGCAGGATGCGCCGGGCGTCCCGGCCCTCCTCGGCGGGCTCCAGGCGCCAGTCCAGGCCCACCACCGCCAGCTTGCGCGTCTGCAGGAGGGAGAAGAGGAGGGCGTCCCGCTCCTCCATCTCCTCAAAGAGCTCGGCCTGCGCGCTGAGGTCGCCCGCGTCCGCCTCCCGCAGGATGCGGGCCAGGCGCTCGGGGGTGAGGCCCCGGGCGGGGTACACCCGGAAGGGGGCCTCCAGGGCCAGAGCGCCGCGGGCGGCGGGCGGGGGCTCCTTGGGGATGGGGTTCCCGTAAGGGTCCAGGATGGGCATCAGAAGGCTCCTTTCCAGCCGGCGAAGAGCCGCCGGGCCACGCTCCGGTACTCCACGGGGCCCCTACGGGTCTCGGCGGCGTGGAGGGCGAGGGCCAGGGCCCAGAAGCGGTCGGCGTGCCCCCGTTCGGAGCGCTCGGCGTCGTAGCGGACGTTCCCGCTCGGGGTCACGATCCGCCGCACGCTGTGGAGGTCCTCCCGCAGGGCGCGGTCGCTCGGGATGCGCACCCGGCGGTCCTCAAAGAAGAGCCGGAGGCGCTGCGCCAGGTCGGCCTTCACCTCGGGGGTGAACTTCACCGGCTCCACCTTGTAGCCGAACGCCCGGCGGGCGTTCTCCGCCAGCATCTCCCCGAGGCCGGTGGCGTCCACGCAGGCCCGGCGCACCCGGGGGAGGAGGGCGTGGAGCCGGGCCTCCTGGTGGGCGAAGGGGGTGCGCTCCAGGACCTCCAGGAGGCGGAGGTAGTACACGTCCCCCACCCGCTCCAGAACCGCTAGGACGGTGAGGTCCCGGTGCCGCCCCACGTCCATGCCCAGGTAGGCCCGGTCGGGGTCCCAGTCCCCCCGGGGGTCCTCCCGGGCCTCCGCCTCGAGGATGAGGCTCCAGGGCAAGAAGGCCTCCTCCTCGGAGAGGAACTCGCAGAGGTACTCCTGCCGCCAGACCCATTCATCGGCGAGGGCCTGGCGAAGCTCCTCGGGGTCCACGGGAAGCCCGTCCCGCACGGCGTCGTAGATGGTCACCTTGTGGCGGGACCACATCGCCCCCCCTTTCTCCCAAAGCTCGTAGAACTTCCCCTGGGGGCCGGCGGGGGTGCTCATGATCCGCAGCTTGAGGTCGGGGCGGCGGGTGACGATGGGGAAGAGGGCCGCCCAGATGGCGTGGGAGTCCTGGTGGAAGGCGAACTCGTCCAGGAAGACGTTCCCCGTGTAGCCGCGGGCGGTGCGGGGGTTGGCGGGGAGGAAAATGAGCCGGCTCCGGTTGGGGAGGCGGATCTCCAGCTGCGTCACCGCCTCGCCCCCCTCAAAGAAGCGGCTCTCCATCCACTCCCCCACCTGGCGCATGGCCTCCAGGTGGACCTTCGCCTTCTCCGCCAGCTCCCGGCTCTGCCGCTCGCCCGCGGAGAGCATCACCCAGAGGGTACCCGGGCGCTCCACGGCGTCTATGACGGCCTCGAGGGTCCCGGCGAAGGACTTCCCGGTCTGGCGCGACCAGAGACCGATCTTGAAGCGGCTCCTGTCCAGGAGCCAGCGCCTTTGGTAGGGAAGGAGCACCTCAGAGGCCATAGAGGTCCCGCTTAATGGCTTCGATCACCTCAGGCTCAATCTGCCGGGCCCGTAGGCGCTCCTCCACCACCTGGGCCGCCTCCTCCTTCACCCGGCGGTCCACCCGCTCCAGGCTCAGGAGGGTCTGGGCGGCGTGGAGGCCGATGCGGAGCATCTTCTCGGGCTCCACCTGGTCGGGAGTAAGCTCCACGGCGTCCAGGTAGCGGAGGGCCCGGTGGACCACGATGTTGGCCAGGGCGTGGGCGAAGGAAAGGCGCTTCCCCGTGGCCCGCTCCACGGCGTCCACGAGGCGCTCCATCTCCAGAGCCCGCTCCAGGGCTGGGGAGAGGTGGCGGACGTGGCGGCGGACGCTGGACTCGGAAACCTCGTACCCTCGCGCCTTGAGCCAGGCGGCGATGCCCGCGTGGGAATAGGGGCGGCCGTCCGCCTCCACCTCCTCCCCCAGGAGCATGTCGTCCACCCGGTCCCGCACCTCCTCGGGCAGGGCGCACACCTTGCAGAGCCGGTGCCGGGGGTACTGCCACTTCACGTTCACGGCCGCCACCACCCCATGAGCCCCACCGCCAGGGCCAGGATGAGGAGGGCCCGCTCCCAGAGGCGGGCCCGGGCCTCCCGTTCCCGCTCCTCCCGCAGGGCCCGGAGCTCCGCCAGGATCTCCTCCGTGTTGCGGCGGAGGGCCACGTGGAGAGCGGCGAGCTCCTCGCGGAGGTCCATCACGCCCTCGGCAGGAGGATGCCCTCGTCCCGGAGGGTCCCTTCCACGAGGTCAATCCCCCGGGTGGTGAGGCGCACCCGGGTGAACTCGCCCTCCTCGTCGTAGGCCGCCTCCAGGTAGCCCTTCTCGCTCAGGTAGCGCACGGCGGCGTTCAGCTCGCTCCGAACCGGTAGGAGGCCGTTGAGCTCCAGGATGCGGGCCAGGACGCCCCGGGGCAGGGTCATGGGGTCCTCGGCGTTGATGGGGGTCTCCGAGCCCATCACCGCCAGGTAGACGGTCCGCATCACCGCTCCGCGGAGCAGCTTGTGCTTTAGGGGGTCTGCGCGCCGAAACATCGTCTCCTCACGGGAAAAGCCGGTGGACGGGGAGCCCCATCAGGGCCCCGATTAGGGCCAAGAGGAGGGCCACCACCGTCCAGAAGAGGGGGCGGCTCCAGGGGGGCGTGGGGGGCGGGGTTTCCTGCCACATCAGCCGCGCCACGCGCAGGGCCCAGAGGCGCTCCCTGAGGGGCCGAAGGCGCTCTTCGGGGGCGCCCAGGCGGGCGAGCTCCTCCACCAGACCTTCCAGGATCTCCGCCACCAGCTTGTCCACATCCGGGAAAGGCGTGCCCCCGGGTTTCCCCGGGGGCACTTGCGCACCTTAGCCGCAGTTTAGCCCATATCTTGGGGCTTGTCCAGGGGCTCGGCCAGGCGCGCCACCCGCACCAGGACCCCCACCACGTCCTCGGGGAAGTTGAGGCGGAAGGTCTTGGAGGGGGCGTGCCAGTAGCAGAGGCGGGAGTGGCGGCCCCGGCCGAGGAAGGCCTCGAGGGCCATCCGCTCCCCGGGGCTCATCCCCCGCACCAGGCCCCGGTACGCCTCACGCCATAGGCGCAGGTCGTGCCCCGGTATGCCTGCTTCCGGCAGGGCCGGCACCCGAACCGGGAGGAAGGCGGGGAGGTCCACCCGCCCCCCCGAAGGGGGCGTGCCGGTCCACCCCCGGGGGGCGTCATGGGCCGTGGCCGGTACCCAGTCCGCCTCCCCCCGGGCCACCCGCCACAGGGCCAGGCCCACCCAGTTGGCCCGCCAGAGATCCAGGGGGGTCCACTCAGGCATGGGACACCCCCTCCGACCGGACGGCATGGTCCAGGTCTACCAGGCTCCACCCCTCCCCGGTCCGGCACACCACCCCAGAGGCCTCCAGGCGGTCCAACCACCGGCGGACCGTGGTTTTGGGCCAGCCCAGTTCCCGGGCTAGGGCCCCCAGGGTCACTGGGCCGCGGTGCTGCGAGAGGGCCGCCACGAGCTCCTCGCCCCGGCCCTCCACCCGCCACTCCACCGTGCGGGACTCGGTGTACCGCAGGGTAGCGCCCTCGGGCTCCGCAGGCGTAACACCCCCGCCCACCGGTACCGCCCCCTCCGGAACCCCTCGGGGCCTTTCGGTGGCCAGGGTGTTACCCCCCGGTGCCGCTTGAACCCCTTCGGCGGCACCCCCCGGTACCATCTGAACCGCCTCAGCGGTACCCGTGGGCGCCGCCCGGACCACGGGGGCGGAACCCCGCAGGAGCTCCCCCACCACCTTGCCCACCACGTAGGTCCCCACGGGGACGAAGAGGCTCATGGCGCCCACCTCGGCCCACGAGAGCCCTGGGGCCGAGCGCAGCATGGAGAGGGCGTTCCCCACCCAGACCAAGCCCAAGGCCGCCAGGGCCCCGCCCCCCGCCCAGGCCGAGCCCCGCAGGTAGGAGTTGGAAAGAAGGGAGAGGAGGAAGGCGGTGAACTCCAGACTGGCCGCCAGGCCCCAGGCCAGCCACCCGGGAAGCGCCCCCAGGGAAAGGGCGTACCACTGGGCGAGGTGGCCGGCGCTCATGGCCAAGGTGCTCACGTACGCTAGCAATAGCATCCCCACCAACGCGTTCCTCATAGCGACCTCCTGAATAGGCGCTCCGCCTCCACCAGCAACAGGTGCACCCGGCTACGGGTTTCCTCCAGGGCCCGCAGGCGGGCCTCCAGGGTGAGGAGGCGGGACTCCAGGGCGGCCAAAGCCCGCTCCTTGGCCTCCAGGTCCCGAATGGCCCCGGCTAGAACCTCCTCCGCGCGGTAAACCCGGAGGATGTCCCCACCGGACGCCCCGTCCAAAGCCGCCTGCACCAGCGCGGAAAGGGCCTCCCTCGCGTCCATCACTCCCCCGGCCGGAGGGGTTGCCACATCCAGTGGGCGCAGCCCCCCTCCTCCCGCCACCAAATGAGCCCCCCGGGGACCCGCAAGGCCCGGTCCAGCCGCCCCACCCCCGGGCAGTAGGGCCAGCCCTGGGCGGTGATGCCTCGGAAGATGGGGTAGCGCTTGGCCTCCCGTTTAACGAGGAGGCGGAGCTCCTCGCAGGTCAGGAAAAAGGGGACGAAGTGCGTCACACCCACCTCCAGGCCACGGCCAGGGCCACCCCGAGAAGGCCCACCAACGCAGCCAAAAGCAAGAGGCCCACCGAAGCCCCCTCGGGCAGGGGGCCCCGGCGGGCAAAGGCCAAATAGCCCAAAAGACCCAAAAGGCCCAACTGGGCCGCCAAAACGTAGATCAGGACGAGCTTGAGTAGCGCCGGCATACGCGCCACCTCACTTCCTCCGGGGAGAAATCCCAGTCCAGGTCCACCAGGACCCCCTCCAGGAAGAGCGCCCCCGTCCAACGGCCTTCCTCGTCCACGAAGAGGAGGAGCTCCCACCCGGGGGGCAAGGGGGAAGGCGAAAGAAAGCCCTCCAGGAAGGCCAGGACCTCATCGTCCTCCTCCACCGGGCACCTCCCCGAAGAGGTCGGGCTGCCGGAAGCAGGGCGCGCGGTGGGCCTTCCAGTACGCCCAGGCGTTGTCCAGCCCCCGCACCGCCTCGTGCAGCTCCTGGATGCGGGAGAGGAGGGAGCGGCGGAAGCTCTGAAACTCCTCCTCCGTCTTGGCCACCCGGTAGCACTCGTCCCCCGCCGGGGACTCGGCCACCACCACCGGGAGGATGCCCCGCTTCCTGAGCTCGGCCATCACCGCCCGGCCCCGGCGGTCCCCGCCGAAGTGGCGGTGGAACTCTTCCCGCCCCACCCCCCACTCCCCCCGCCGCAGGAGGAGTTCGGCCGCAAGCCTAAGCTCTGTTTCCGTGATCTGCACCCTCTTCACAACGGCACCTCCCCCACCAATTTCCGAGCCAGGGCGATCACCGCCCCCGTGGGGGTGGGGTCCGTGGCCTCCACACCTCCCGCCCGGGCCACGAACCCCTCCTCCATCGCCCCCAGCCGGGGGGAAAGCCCCGCCCGCTCCATAAGCCCCAGGAGGAGGCGGGCAACCTCCCGGGCCTCCACCACGGGGTTGAGGAAGGCCTCGAGGGAGGAGGCGGGCACGTAGAGGCGCCGCCCTACCCGCACGGCCTGCAAGCGGCCCGAGCGGATGAGCTCCTCCACCGCCGGGCGCCCCACCCCCAAGGCGAAGGCCACCTCTTTGGGCGTGAGGAGCGGCTTATCGGGCCCCATCCTCCCCCTCCAGGCGGACCTCCTGGATCCGCCACCCGCGCATCACCTCCAGGGCCCGGGGTTCGGACTGGGGCTCGGTCCACTCCCCCCAGGGGCGCACAAAGAAGCGCACGCCTCCCCCCTCCCACTTCAGGGCCAGGTGGTGCTGGGCGCCCCGGAAGTCCAGAACCCGCAAGGCCACCACCCGCCCGGGGTTGGACCGGGCGTAGCGGATCACCGCCTCAGGCGCCACGCCGCACCTCCCGCACCTTTCGCCCCGCCAGCTCCGGGTGGCAACGCCAGCAGGGGATGTCATCGGCGATCCGGCCGGTATCGCCGCAGAGGGCGCACGGATGGGCCACCCGCAGGGCCACCTCCTGGGCCTCCGCCTCGTCCAGGTAGAGCTGGGCCAGGAAGGCCTGGCCGTGGCGCTCCGCCAGGCGGGCCCTCTGCCGGAGCTCCGCCGGGGTGAGGCCGTGGCCCCGGATGGTGTCCAGGACGCTGCGAAACGGCCGCTTCACGGGCACTCCACCCCCCGCAGGCGATGGGGGTTTGCCAGGACCTCCCTGGCCCCCAGGTCCGTATCGGCGTGCAGGGCCACGTAGGCAGCGAAAAGCCGCCGCGTCAGCCGCGCCAGCTCCGCCTCGTCCACCTCCTGGGTGTCCTGGATCTCGTTGGCGAAGCGCACCAGGTCCCGCGAGAGGTCGTAGAGGTGGTAGGCGATGCGGGTGTGCCGCGGAAGGCCCTCCGCCAGTTCGTCCACAATCTCCTTTACCTCAGGCTTCCTATTCCTCATGGCGTGCCTCCTGTTTCCTGAGCCATTCCCTTTCCGCCTCGGCCAAGGCCTCGGCGATGCCCCTAGCCGCCACCTCCAGGGGGCGGGGGCGCACCCCCTGGAGGGCCTCCTGAAGGGCGGCCCGGACCTCCGGGTCCTCCCTGAGAAGCCGAATGAGCTCTTCCCGCGTCATCAGTTCCCCCTACCGGGCGCAGGCGGGAGGCCGTGGGGGGTGATGAACCGTTGGGCCAGGGCGGCCTCCAGCACCTCGGCGTGCCGGGCGACGATGGCCCCGTAGATGGCCTTCCGCTCGTGCTCCAGGGCCTCCCGCTCCGCCTGGAGCCGGTCAATGGCGGCGGCGAGCTGCTCCAGGCGGGTCTGCATCCGGTTCCACCCCGGATCGGCGGCGAGGGCGAGCCGAGCCTGGGCCTCCCGCAACTCCATCGCCTTCCCCGGGGCCTCGGCCAGAGCCCTCGCCCACGCCTCCGCCGCCCTACGTTCCAAGGCCCTGCGCTCCGCCCGCAGGGCGGTGAGCTGCCGGCTCACTTCCCCAATGAGCCCGGGGAGCTCCACCAGACGGCTCACCAAACGGGCGGTGTCCAAGCGCCGGTCAAGGTCTTTCGTCATCCTTCACCTCCAGCTCCGCCTTCACCGAAGCCTCCACCTCATGCCAATCCGGCACCCGGCATACCAACGCCCGGCGCCGGACCTGGCCGTAGAGGCCTCGAGGCTGGTGAAGCTCCACCTCGTACTCCACCTGCACGACCTGGTACAGGGCCTTCTCGCCTCGGCGGTTCAAACGGAACTCCCGCCCCTCCTCCACCCAGGACCCGTCGCCCAGAAGCATCACCAAAGGCTTCCGGCTCAGCAGGTTCCCCTCGGCGTCCACCTCGTACAGCTCCGTGGCCTCCTCTCGGCGTATAGGGATACGCTGGCCCTCGAAGTCAAAGAAGTGGCGCCTCACCGCACACCTCCCGCCAGGTTCAAGCGCCCCGCCACCCTACGGACATGAGCGGGCCGGAACGAGGCCTTGGGTACGCCGTTCTGTTCGGCAACCTGGTCCATGAGGCGGAGGAGCCGCACCACGTCTCGGAGGATGCCCCCCGTGAGGGCGTGGACCTCTCCCAGCACCTCCGGGGTGTAGCCCGCATCGGCGAATATGACCCGAAGCTCCTTGAGGGACACCGGGCCTATGGTGGCCACGGTGCCGATGCGGCTCTCAATGTCCCGGTGACGGCGGATGAGGGGCGCGAACTCCTCGGAGGTGATCAGGACGAAGGTGGAGCCCGTTTCATCCCCCAGGAACTTGATGGTCTCCAAGGTGGGGCGGTCGCAGAGCTGCGCCTCGTCCACAAACACCACCCGGGGGCGCAAGAGCAGGGCGTCCCGCACCATGCTGAGGAGCACCCGGAAGGTCTTCGTGCGGGTAATCCGCAGCTCCACGGCAAGGTCCTCAAGGAGCGCCGCCGGGCTGTAGCTGGGCTGCGCCCGCACCCACGGGGCCTCATGGGCCACCGCCCAGTAGCGGCAGGTATGGGTCTTCCCCACCCCCGCCGGGCCCACCACCAGGGCGAGGGGGAAGCGCTCGCGGGCGGCGAGCTCCAGGTGCCCGATGAGAGCCCGCGCGCCTTCCGTGGGGATGAAGCCATCCCGAGGGTCGCGGAGGTCCCACTCCCCCAGGAGCCCCGCCCCTAGGGCCTCGTCAATGAGCCTGCTGATGTCCTCTGGCCGGATCTCCGTCACGCTACCACCTCCCTTTCCACCCCCTCAGAGGAGCCCCTGCCGCCGCAGGAACTCGTCCCCGAGGGAGATGGGGTCCAGAACGAGGTCGTCGTCCCCGTCCAGCTCCTCCAGGGCCTGCCGCAGTTCGGTATCGGAAGGCTTGGGGAGCTGAGTCTGAGTGGGGGCTGTGGGAAGCACCCGTTCACGCCGCGCGAGCGGCGTGAGGCCGGAAAGGCGCTCCAAAACGGCTTCCAACCGCATGGCGGGGACCGCAAGCTCCTCCCGCAAGCGCTCCGCCTCCTCGTGCAGGGCCCGCATGGCCGCCCGGTCCAAACGGCGTTGCACCGCCGCCTCCAGGGAGTCCGCCCGAAGAGGCTCGGGGGCTAGGTTGCCGAGGACCTCGAGGGTGCCATCCGGGTTCTCCAAAGCCACCTTGAGGGGTTGGCCGGGGAGGACGGAAACCTCCAACACCCACACGGGCATCCCTTGCCAGGGGATGAGGCTCCCGCCCTCCAGCACGTAGGAGCGGTTTTTGTACTGGACAGCTCCGTTCTTGCGTACGATGCGCTTGGTTTTATACGCGGTGAGTAGATACAGGTCGCCCAGTTCGTACTGGATGAGCGTCCGCCGTGGGACGCACATCCGGAAAATGTCCACCCGCGAAAGCCCGTCCTCCAAGGGCCTCCGGTGCCAGTCCTCCAGAAACCACGCCAGGGCCTTGCGCTTGTACTCGTCCTCCAGGAGCAAACGGTTTGGGTAGGGGTCACGCTCAGGAGGCATGCCCTCCATCACCCATCGGCGGGTGTTCTCCAGGAGGCGCTGTAGCTCGCTGGAGTCTCGTTCGGTGGCGTCCTGGCCGGCGTAACCCGGTAGCGCCCGCTCAAACTCTTGGTGGAACACGCCGAAAAGGCGCTCCACCTTCCCCCGGGTGTGCGAGACCCGGGGCCGAGAGTAAACGAGCTCAATACCCAGGCGCTCGGCGATCTGCTCCGAAAGCTCCGAACGGTACACCCGGCCGTTGTCCCAGTAGATGCGTTCGGGGCGCCCCCACACATCCCAGCCCGGGACCAGGGCCTCTTTGGGGCTGAGCCCCAAGATCAGGAGCTGGTTCGTGGGGGCCTGCCCTTCCTCGCGGCTAAAGACCACACTGGGCACGGCCCCGCTGAACACATCCACCGCCAGGTGAATGCGTAGCCGCACCGCGCGGTCCTCCTCGGGCACGTACACGAAGGTGTCGCAGCGGGTCATGTCCACGATCCACATCTGGTTGGGGTACTCGGCCAGCACGTGCCCGTGCCAGGTGCGCATGGCTTCGCGCCGACCCTCCTCGGAAAGGAGGGCGTAGCGCAGGGCCGGGTTCCGCATGGCCCAGCGCAGGACTCGCCGCGCGGTGGCCTCTGAAACCTTGCCCATCCTCCACTGGAGGAGGTTGGGGTCGTTGAGCTCCATGATGCGCAAAAGCCGGCGCACACTGGCGTTGGGGTGGGCGAGGCGGAGGCCCACCAGAATGCGGCGGAACTCCGCCGGCACCCGAAAACCTCCCCGGTCCCGCCGGCGGCGCTGGAGGCCCGTCTGCCCGAACTCCCGAATGCGACGGGCCAGGTAGCCCTCAGTAACCCCGAGTTTGGGCGCCCATTCCCGCACAAGGTCCCACCGAGCCCCCCTAGGAAGGGTGGACCACTCTTGGTGGAGTTTCGGGAGGGTGGCCTCGAGGGTGGGGCGGTCTGTTGAACCCACCGCTTCCCCTTCGTCAAGCCAGACGTACGCCCGATAAACCCGCCCCTCCTTGCGTTTCTCCACTAGGTACTTGCCTTTGCTTGCGAAGCGCTCCAACGTGCGCCGGGATACACCCAAGCGCTTGGCAGCCTCGTCAATTGGATACCAAGGCATCGGGCTCCTCCCCACGTGTGGTGCCCACATTTGTTGTTTCTGCGGGCAAAAAATCACCCAAGAGGTCTTCCGGC
The DNA here is from genome assembly GCF_022760925.1 of Thermus hydrothermalis. Classification (NCBI taxonomy): domain Bacteria; kingdom Thermotogati; phylum Deinococcota; class Deinococci; order Thermales; family Thermaceae; genus Thermus; species Thermus hydrothermalis. Next base: position 15,172 of record NZ_JAKTNT010000006.1, read on the forward strand.
CTCAATCCCAGCGCATTTGCAAGCGCCAAAATCACCGAAAATGACGGGCGCTTTCCGCGTGCTCCCGACAGATAGGCCCGGACAGTGCCACTACTCAAGCCCGCTTTGTGGGCTAGCTCGGCAGGCTTCAATCCTGCTCTTTCCATCGCCCGCCGAAGTTTCGCGGGATCCAATCGGGTTGTCAACATATGTCGCATCTTGTACTTTACCTTAGCAGGGGGTGCTACATATGTCAAGTGAGCTTAAAGGGCCTTTCAATGACCTCATCTTCAAAAAGATGAGGGAAATGGGCGTGCAAAGCCTGGAAGAGTTCGCCCGCCGAACCGGCATCTCTCGCGGAACGCTGTACTACCTCGTGAAAGGCAGGCAAACGGCGACCGGCACCTGGGTCAAACCCAGCGTGGATACCATCATTGCCCTAGCCAAGGTTTTAGATGTCCCCGCTCATGAGCTTTTGTACCGGCTAGATCCTGATGCCCCAGGTAGCGAAGTTAGGACCGAGAAGCACGTGCCCATCCTCGGCTACGTAGGGGGTGGCCCCTCCCAAATGGAGGCCATTGAGGAGCGCACCGTCCCCGTCCGGGTGAAGGGCAATGCCGCACACCTCGTGGCCTTTAAGGTGCGCGGCAACTCCATGTGCGCCGGACGCCGGCCCATCTGCGACGGCGACGTCGTGATCGTCAATACCCAGGACAAAGGGCATCCTGGGGCGATCGTGGTGGCCCGTCTGGAAAACGGGGAGTACGTGGTCAAACTTGTAAAAAACGGCATGCTCGTGTCCACAAACCTGGACGCCAACAACGGCCCCCCTGTGATCCCCGCCGACCAAGTGGCCGAGATCGTGGGCAGGGTGGTGGAGGTTCGGAGCCGGCTGGATTGACAAAGCCCCAAAACATGCCCTAGACTTGGGCTAAGGTGCGTAAGTGCCCCCGGGGAAACCCGGGGGCAAAGCCTTTTGGGAGGCGAGCATGCTAAAGCTCATCCGCATCGTATACTTCGCCACCGCCCTGGCGGTTCTGGTAACCGAGGACCTGATGGACGGCGTGCCGGGCATTCAGAAGAAGGAGGAGGCCATCAAGCGCATCCGAGACTTGGTCGCCTCCATCCTGGGCTTTTGGCCCGCGTGGCTGCCCGACAACGTGGTGGGCTGGGCCATTGACCTTATCGTGAGCATCTTCAACCGGGACGGCACCTTTCGCAAAGCAGAAGGCGCTCAAGGCGCCCCCGCGGGGGCAGGAGCCTAGCACCCCCTCCTGGCCCCTCTCCCCCGAAACCGCCCGCCTGGAAAACCGCGCCTACTGGGGAGTGAAGCTAGGGAGGCCCTATGCCGAATTTGACCGCCTTCCCCGCGAGTACCAGTACCTCCACCCCGACCTTTTCCGGCACGCTGCGCGCCGCCTTGCAAGAGGCGCCTGAACGCATCCCCCTCCACCCCTTTGGGGAGTTCGTGGGGAACGGGGTCCTCTTCCTCTTTGACGAGGCATCCCTGGCCCAGGTCCTGCGAGAGCTGGCGGAGAGGGGCGTGCCCTGGGTCCTGGACTTCCATCACCAGACGGTGCGGGTGGAGGAAGGGGAGGCCCAGGAGGCCCCGGCGGCGGGCTTCGTGGTGGGTATTGAAGTAGGGGAAGACGGCTTCGTCTATGGCCGTGTGGAATGGTCGGAAACGGGGCGGGAACGGGTCAGCCGGGGAGAGTACGCCTATGTGTCCCCGGTCTTCTACTACGACCCCACTCCCGACGCGTCAGGCCGGCACCGGGTGCTGGGCTACCACTCCTTCGCCCTCACCAACAACCCCGGCATCCGGTTCCAAAAGCGCATTGAAGCGGAGGCGGACATGCTGGAAAGGTTTAGGCAAGCGCTGGGGCTGCCGCCCCAGGCCGGTGAGGATGAAGTTTTCACCGCTCTGGAAAACCTGCGGCGGGAAGCGGATGTGGGCCGGGTGGTCCTAGAGCTCGGCCTCGGGGCAGGAGATGCCACGGAGCTCAAGGCCACGCTCCTCCGGCTCCTGGCAGCCCAGGAGGCCCTCGCGGAGCTGGAGCGCACCCGCCAAGAGCTCGCGGCGCTCCAAGCCCAGACCCGCGAGGAAAGGGCCCAAGCCCTGGTGCGGGCGGCGCTGGAAGAGGGGCGCATCCTGCCCCACCAGCGCGAGTTCTGGCTGGCCCAAGCCCGGGCGGATCTGGAGGCCACCGAAAAGGCCCTCGCGGGCCTGCCCCGACTGGTACCCACGGAGCTCCCTAAAGCGGAAGCGCGCTCCAGCCTAGAGCGCGACCCCGCCGAGGAGCTCCGGCGAAAGCTAGGGGTCAGCGACGAAGCGTGGAGGAAGTACGGAGGCTGAACCATGTTTGACACGGAATATTGGGCCGACGAGCGCGTTCTCTCCCTGCCGGTAAAGGCCGGCGCCGTCATCCGGCAGGGGGCTCTCGTCATGGTGAGCGGGGGCTACGCCGAGGAAGCGGGGCCCGGCACGGGGAAGATCGCCCTGGGCGTGGCCCAGGAGAGCGTGGACAACACCGGGGGCGCCGACGGGGCGAAAAAGGTCCTCGTGCGCCGTGGGGTCTTCCGGTTTGAAAACGACCCGGCGGACCCCGTGGGGCCCACGGAGCTGGGGAAGGACGTCTACGCTACCGGGCCCAACACCGTGGCCAAGACGGGCACCGGCCGTTCCAAGGCTGGGCGCCTCCTGCGGCTTGACCCGGACGGCGTTGGCGTTTGGGTGGAGGTGTGGTAATGCTCCTGAACCGCGAGAATCTGCAGTCCCTGAGCCGGACCCTACGCGCCCTGGTCTTCCAGACCCGGGACAGCTACACCCCCTTCTGGCCCCGCATCGCCCTGGAGGCGCGCACCGAGGGGCGGGTGGGCGTTTACTCGTGGATCGAGGACTTCCCCGTGATGCGGCCTTGGGAGGGGGAGCGCCAGGTGCAGAACCTCTCCCTGCGCACCGTGGAGCTCGTGAACGGCGACTGGGAGCTAACTTTCGCTGTCAACCGCAACGACGTGGAGGACGACCTACTGGACCAGATCAGTGCCAACGCCCGCGAGTACGCCTTCCGCTGGGCCCAGCATGACGACTACCTCATCACCACGCTCCTGGTGGAGGGATTCCAGCGCAAGGGACCGGACGGAGCGAACTTCTTCGGCACGCACCGGGTGGGTAAGGGGCAGTTCTCCAACGCTGGCACCGCGCCCCTTTCCCGGGAGTCCTTCCGCGCCGCCCTCACCCAGATGCGGTCGCTCACGGATAGCCGGGGCTACCCCTTGGGGTTCTTCTACGGCAAGCCCATCCTCATGGTGGGGCCCTCCCTGGAGTACGCCGCGAAGGAGATCGTGGAGCTCCCCACCCTGCCCCAGGGCGGGGCGAACCCCGACTACGGGGCGGCGGAAATCCTCGTGAACCCGTGGTTGGCGGGCCCCTACGCCAACTACTGGTTCCTGGTGGACGGCACCCGGCCCATCCGGCCCCTGGTCCTGCAGCGGCGCCGCGACCCCGAGTGGGTGGCCAAGGTGGACCCCGAGGACGAGAACGTCTTCAAGCACAACCAGTTCGTCTTCGGGGTGAGCGAGCGGAAGGCGGCGGGCTACCTCTACTGGCAGCTCGCCTACGGGTCCACGGGCGCCGGTAGCTGATGATCACCCTGGAGGACCTCCGCCACGCCTTACCTGAGGACGTCCTCCTCCAACTGGTGGACGAGGAGGGAGCGGGGGCCCTCACCCCCGAGGGGGAGGCCCGGGCCCAGGCCGCCCTCCGCGAGGCGTGGGGGGAGGTGGAAAGCTACCTGGCCCAGCGGTACGCTCTCCCCCTCCCTGCCTTGCCGGAGGTCCTCCGGGCCAAAGCGGTGGACATCGCCGTCTACCGCCTCATGATGCGGCGGGGCATCCGGCCCGGCACCGCCGACGAGGCGGTCATCGGGCGGTACCGGGACGCCGTGGCTTTCCTGAAGGACGTGGCCTTGGGCAGAGCCTCCCTCCCCTTACCGCCCGCCGGGGAGCCGGTGAGGCCCCGGGGAGGCGCCAGCCTCCGAGGGAAGCGGGTCTTCAGTCGGGAAAGCCTGGAGGACTTCTGATGGGCGTGCGGCTCACGGGGGACTGGCAGGAGCTCCACCGGGCCCTGCGGCGGGTTGTCCGCGGGGTGCCCGAGGAGGTGAAGCGGGCCATCGCCGAGGGCATCACGTCCCGGACCCTCCGGCGCTTTGACGAGCAACGGGCCCCCGACGGCTCCCCCTGGCCCCCCCTCTCCCCCGCCACCCTAATGGCGGAGGTGGGGCCCCGGGACCGCCTGAAGCGGGGAGGAATCTCGGCCCGGGCCCAGCGGCGCATGGCCTTGCGCAAGGCCCTCGTCCGCACCGGACGCCTGAAGAACTCCATCTCCTGGAAGGTGGCTGGGAACGCCATCGCCGTGGGCACGAACGTCCTCTACGCCCGGATCCACCAGTTCGGGGGACTGGCGGGACGGAACCGGAAGGTGCCCATCCCCGCCCGGCCCTTCCTGGGCATATCCCGTGAGGACCAGGAAGAGGCGGCGGAGCTCCTGCGGGCGTGGCTGAGGAGATCCCGATGATCGCCCCCGTGATCGGCTACCTGGCCGCGGCCTGCCGCCACGCCGGCCTCCCCCCGCAGCGGGTGCTGGTGGGGAAGACCCGGGAGGAGGCCTACCGCACCTCCCCCGCCGCCCTCATCCAGCCCATCACGGGGAGCCTCCGGCGGGACGGGAGCCGGGTGGTGGCCGGGCCTCCCCAAGCCCGGCGCCGGCTCTACCGCGGCCTAGCCCGCTTCCGGGTGGAGCTTTACGCCCGTACCCCGGAGGAGCGGGACCACATGCTGGCGGGGGTCCTCCACTACCTCTGGAACACCCCCCTGGTGGTGGGGGATGACCCCCAGGCCAAGCTGAACGACATCACCCTCTCGTTCATAGACGAGGAGGGCATTCTGGTGGGCGAAAACGCCGTGGCCTTGGAGGTCCCCGTGGAGATCGCCCTCTACGAAGACACCCCTTGGGTGCCCATCACCGTGGAAGTGGAGGAGATGGGCTTCGCAACGGAGGTCTAAGATGCCGGAAAAGGAGAAGGAACCGCCCGTGGAACACCCCACCGTGGAGGAGCACGCCGAGGCCCTGAAGGTGCCCGCTTGGGCCTTCGCCGGCCTCCGGGTGCGCATGGGATGGGCCGTGGGGACCCGCATCCCCCGCGCCCAGTTTGAACGGGCCCTGAGGGAGTTCCTGGAGGGGCCCACCGCAAAGGAGGGTAGCTGATGGCCCGTCTACCCGGCGTATACCCTGAGATCTTGGATGGCGGCCTGGGCATCGTGGCCCCGAGCGGCGAGGGGCAACGCGTGGTCGTGGGGGTGAGCGCCCAAGGACCCGTGGAGCAAATCCTGGGGTTCGCCGACCTGTCCCAGGTAGCCGCTACCCTGGGCTCGGGCCCGCTGGCCCGCGCCGTGGCCGACCAGCTCGCCTATGGGGGCGGACCCGTATACGCGGTGCGCGCCCGGGGCGACATCGCCGGTTCCGTGACGGCGGACAGCGCGAATCCCACCAGCCCCGGGGTGACCCTCACAGGGGACCCCCTGGACGCCTACGACATCGTGGTGAGGATCGTCCGGGGAGGGGCCCTGGGCACGGCCACCTTCACCTGGAGCCTGGACGGCGGGGATACGGTCAGTCTGGAAACCGTCACCGCCCCCACCTTCGCCCTGACCGGCACCGGGCTCACACTGAACTTCGCCACGGGCACCTACGCCGCCGGGGCCACCTACCGCTTCCGGACCACGGCTCCGAAGGCGAGCGTGGCGAGCGTCCAGGACGCCATTCGGGTCGCGCTGGACTCGCCCTTGAAGTACGAGTACATCCAGGTGGCTCAGCCCACGGACGCCGCCATGTGGGCGGCTTTGGACGCCCTCGCCCAGGAAGCCCTTAGCCGCTTCCGCTACATGTGGTTCCTCACGGAGACCGTTCCCCCCGGGAACGACGCGGACGCCTGGGTCAACGCTCGGCTCGCCGAGAAGCAGAACTTCACCTCGGACCGGGTCATGATCGTGGCCGCCTGGGCCGAGGTGGTGGACACCCTCACCGGCAGGCTGGAGGTGCAAAGCCTGGCCTCCCGGGTGGGGGCCCGCATCAGCAAAATCAAGCCCCACATCTCCCCCGCCTGGGTACGGCTCGGCCCCCTGCCGGGCGTGGTGCAGATGGCCCCCTTCGTGGAAACCTCCTTCGGCAAGCAGAGCCTTTTCAACAACGCCCACGCCCTGGCCTTGGACCAGGCCGGCTTCACCACCATGTACCGCCTGATCGGCCGCGACGGCTGGTACCTGGTGGAAGGGCGCATGGCCGCCGCGCCCACCAGCGACTTCAAACTGGTCCAGAACCGGCGCGTGATGGACAAGGCGGCTACCCAGGTCCGGGAGAGCCTCCTGGACTTCGTGCAGTGGCACGTGGACCCCTTGGTCCTGGACGCCAGCCTGGCCAGCCTCATCGCCCGGGCCTCCGCGCCCCTCCGCCTCATGCAGGCCGGTGGGGAGATCTCCCGCGGGCGGGTGGTGGTACCCCCCGGCCAGGATATCCTCGCCTCCCAACGGCTACGGCTTCAGGTGCGCATCGTGCCCCTCGGGTACCTGCGGGAGATCGAGGCCGAGCTCAGCTTCGAGAACCCCTTCCTCCAGGTGGCGTAAGGGAGGTGAAGCATGCCCATTAACGGCCGGTACTACGACTGGGAAAGCATTACCATCCAGGTGAACGGCGCCACCTTGGCGGACGTCCTTTCCATTGAGTACGAGGACTCCGAAAAGGTCAACGCCGTCTACGGGAAAGGCCGTACGCCGAGGGGCTACACCAAGGGGAACTGGGAGGGCTCTGGGAAGCTCACGCTCCTCCGGGAGGAGTACGAGCGGCTCGGGAACCCCTTCGCCCTAAAGCCTTTTGACATCGTGGTCTCCTACGCCAAAGAGGGGGGTACCAAGACCGATACCCTGAAGGAATGCCTCTTCACCAAGCGAAGCTTCAGCGGCGTGGAGCAGGATACCGAGCGCATCACCGTGGAGCTGGAGTTCACCATCCTGGGCGGCATTGAGCACAGCTAGGAGACGTTATGGCGCAAACCTTCTTTTCCCTCACCCACGGGGACCAGACCTACACCTTCCGCAAGCCCGACATCGCCCAGGTGGACCGCCTCCTGGCGCGCATGCCCAAGGCCCCCCTCTCCGCCGCCATTGACTTCACCCGGGAGTTGGCCTTGGAGCCCGAGGCCTGGGCCGCCGCCATCACCGCTTCCCCGGCCCTGGCCCTCACGGCCGCCAATGGCATCCTGGAGGCCCTGGGTTTCCAGGCCGGCTAGCTGAGCTGGAGCGGGACCCACCGCCCCTCGCCCAGCTCTCCGCCCTCATCCGGCACTGGCTACACCGCGAGCCCCCTGATGACCCCGAGGCCTTCCTAGAGCTCGCCCGCCAGGCCCTCTGGCTGGAAAGGCGCTACCACCCCCGCTCCTCTTAGGAGCGGGGTAAGGCTTTGCGGATTTGTGGCCAACCCCTTGGCCACAAATAAGCGCTCAGGCAGATCGGCCCCAGGCGCGTGGAGAACGGGGGAAAGCGCATAGGGCTAGTCAGTTACCCTCCGCCACTTCCTCCCCCTCGCCCGTTTCCGGGCCTCCTCGTGGACGGCCTCGAGGGGGAGCGTCCCATCCAAAAACCGCTCCACCACGTGCCCCGGCACCACGTACCGCTTGCCCAGCTTGAAGCCATAGACCTTGGCCAGGGCATAGGCCAGATGCGGGCTTATCTTGTCCCACCCCACCGCTTCCATCACCTCTGGTACCGTGTAAAGCTCCAGGATAAGGGTTCCCCACCCAAGAGGGGAGGGAGGCCTTCCCCCCTCGCCCTCCCTCCCCGCCGCGGGGGTAAAGGTGGTACAATATTAGTCCCCCAAAATCGCGCGCATCGTGGGGTGGAAGTCCTCGAGGACCGCCACGTAGCCGGCCTCGAGGAGGGACCGCCCGGGGTGAGTTGATGGAGAAAATATTTTAGCGACGTTCATTAGTATTGGATTAGCATATTTGTACCGCTACTTTAGATACCGTGTCGCAGCGTCATGACGCTGCGTCAATCCCATCCCCCTTTATGCAATGCATGCATAACCCTGTTTCTAACGATCTTCTCGCCACCTCCCATAGAAAATTTCAACTTGACAATGTGTGTCGCAACGTGAAACAAAGGGTGCGTTTCACGCCCCAACGCTCCGACACTGCTTTTGTCGCAGGTGAATACTGGGTTTTCTTGCTTGCTATCGCTATTCTTCACTCTCATCAACCTTGCGCCTCATCTTATCAATCAAGAACACTTTTTAAGCGTGCCACAGGGCACACATACCATCTCCCCATTACTGACCTCCAATTTGACGAATATGCACGCTTAATTTGACTGAACTTAGTTAATACAAGTAGCGGTCAGCCCTTCCTTATCGCCCGAATGAACTTGTCGCAGATTACCAAAGCCCTCCACAACGGCACTGACCGCATTTTACTGTACAAAAACGTGACGAACGCCTTCCTTCGCCTCATTTCACTTTCCGCCGCCTAAGCTTCGCCTTCCGCCGCGTCTAGGAGCGGGTTCCTTCGCCTCCTTCGCCTTCCGTCGGGTCGCCGGATCTACTGCACACCTAATTTGGCGCATTACAGCATTACAACCGCAGAAACAGAACCCGGCTTACGCCCTGTCCCGGACCCCGAGCTTCGGCTCGGGGGTTTTTTCTTGGGCGAGGTGGGATACAGGTGGGTGATAAGTGGGAGGTGGTGGAAAACTGTGGGACTTCCGTGGTATACTGCCGCCAGCAAAGCCTTCCATGGGCACGGTGGCCACATCCCCCGGCACCTTGGGCCTAAGCCCCGGAAGGTGGGAGCAGGTGGGAGATGCCCTTCGGCGAGTACCAGTACAGCCTGGACGACAAAGGGCGGGTGGTAATCCCCGGCCCTTTTCGCGATTTCCTCGAGGACGGCCTGGTGCTCACCCGGGGCATGGAGGGCTGCCTCTACGTATTCCCCTCCGACCGCTGGCGCAAGATTGAGGAGCAGCTGGTCAACCTGCCCCTCACCGACAAGGAGGCCCGGGCTTTCGTGCGCTTCTTCTACTCGGGCGCCCACAAAACCCGCATGGACAACGCCTCCCGGGTCCTCATCCCTCCCCCCTTGCGCCAGTTCGCCGGGCTTACGGAAGGGGGCGAGGTGGTCATCGCCGGTGCGCCGGGAAGGCTGGAGATCTGGAGCCTGGAGCGCTGGTGGAAGGCCATTGAGGAGATCCTGCACAACCCGCCGGCCCCCGAGGCCCTGCGGGGACTTATTGGCTAGGGATTTATGGAGGGCATTACCGCGCACGTTCCCGTGATGTACCAAGAGGCCTTGGACCTCCTGGCGGTGAAACCAGGAGAGGTCTACGTGGACGCCACCCTGGGCGGGGCGGGCCACACCCGGGGAATCCTGGAACGGGGGGGGCTGGTCATCGGCCTGGACCAGGACCCCGAGGCCGTGGCCCGGGCGGAAGCCTTGGGGCTTTCGGGGCTGAGGGTGTTCCAGAAGAACTTCCGCCACCTGGAGGAGGTCCTGAAAGAAGCCGGCGTGGGCCAAGTGGCGGGCATCCTGGCGGACCTGGGGGTTTCCAGCTTCCACCTGGAAGACCCGAAGCGGGGCTTTAGCTACCACAAGGAAGGGCCCCTGGACATGCGCATGGGGCTGGAAGGCCCCACGGCCATGGAGGTGGTGAACACCTTCCCCTTGGAGGAGCTTTACCGCATCCTGCGGGACCTAGGGGAAGAGAAGCAGGCCTACCGCATCGCCAAGGCCATCGTGGAGGCGAGGAAGAAGGCCCCCATCCGCACCACCACCCAGCTGGCGGAGGTGGTGCAAAGGGCCGTGGGCTTCCGCAAGGCGGGACACCCCGCCCGCAAGACCTTCCAAGCCCTGCGCATCTACGTGAACGACGAGCTTGGGGCCTTGGAAGACTTCCTCCACCAGGCCAAGAAGGCGCTAAAGCCCGGGGGCAGGCTGGTGGTCATCACCTTCCACTCCCTGGAAGACCGCTTGGTCAAGCGCTTCCTAAGGGAAAGCGGCCTCAAGGTGCTCACCAAAAAACCCCTCACCCCAAGCCCTGAGGAGGTGGCCCAGAACCCGCGGGCGAGGAGCGCCAAGCTGCGGGCAGGGGAAAAGGAGGCGGCATGAGGGCGGCGGTGCGCTTTGGCCTCCTTTACCTCCTCGCCCTCCTCCTCCTCTTTGCCCTGGGCCACCACAACCAAGCCACCCAGAAGGAGCTCGCCAAGATGCAGAAAAGGCTCGCCGAGCTCCAGGCGGAAGAGGAAGCCCTGCTCCAAGAAGCCTGGCGGGCAAGCCGCCCCTTGCGGGTCCTGGAGTGGGCCAAGAAGGAGGGGTTCATCCCCATGAGCCAAGGGAGGTGGGCGCCGTGACCACCGGGGTAAGCCGGGTACCTTTGGTCTTCGCCGGGCTTTTCCTTTGGTTTCTCCTCTTCGCCCTAGGGGTGTACACCCTCCTCGCCCACCCGCCCCGCCTGGCCCCTCCCCCGCCCTCCCCGCCCCCGCCTCGAGGGGCCCTGTACGCCCAAGACGGCACTCCCTTGGCCCTCACCCTCCAGGCAGGCCGCACCTACCCCCTAGGGGAAAGCGCAAGCCAACTCCTGGGCTTCGGCGAGCGGGGCTCGGGGAGAGGCCTGGAAGGGCTTGAGCGGGACCTGAACAGAGCCCTAACCGAAGGGCGCTCCTTCACCCTCACCCTAGACCCTTGGGTCCAGGCCATGGCGGAGCAGGCGCTTTGGCAGGGCCTGGCGAAGAGCCGAGGAAGCTTCGCCACCGCCCTCGTGCTAGACCGGGAAGGGCAGCTTCTCGCCGTGGCCAACGGCCCCGCCTTTGACCCCCTGGCCCCGCGCAAGGACCCGGAAAAGGACCTCTCTTGGCGCAACCACGCCTTCCTGGTGCCCTTGGAACCCGGGTCCACCATGAAGGCCCTCACCGCCGCCATGCTCCTGGAGGAAGGGGCGGCAAGCCTCACCACCCGGGTGGAGGCCCCCATGTACCGGGTGGTGGAGGGGTGGACCATCCGGGACGTGGTTCCCCACCCCCCCGTCCTCACCTTGGCGGAGGTGCTGAAGTACTCCTCCAACGTGGGCATTAGCCTGCTGGCCGAGGCCTTGCCCAAGGAGCTTTTCTTCCGGTACATGGAGCGCCTCCACCTCACCGACCCCGAACTCCTCCCCGGGATCCGGGTGGCCGCTCCCCTGGTCACGCCCCCCAGGGAGTGGAGCCGGGCCGCCTACGCCAACCACACCTTCGGCCAGGGCTTCCTAGTAACCCCTCTGCACCTGGCCGCAGCCTTCGGGACCCTGGTGGACGGGGTCTACCGCCCGCCCATCCTCCTCGCCGGAAGCCAGCGCCAGGGGGAAAGGGTGTTCTCCCCGGCCACGGCCAAGGCCGTGCGCCAGGCCCTTACGGATGGCCTTGCTCCCCGGGCCCACCTCCCGGGATACCGCCTGGCCGGCAAGACGGGCACCGCCCAGGTGGTGGTGAACGGGCGGTACTCCCGCGAGGTCTTCACCGCCTGGTTCGCGGGCTTCGTCCCCGGGGACGAACCCCTTTACACCGTGGTGGTGGCCGTGCACCACCCCAAGGGCGAGGTCCATGGGAGCCAGGTGGCGGCCCCCATCTTCCGGGAGATCGCTAGCCATCTCTTGGCCTACCGGGGCATCGCCCCCTATGCTGAGGAGCGGTGAGGGTATTGTGTATCTTGCTCATGTTAGGGAAGTGACGCCGGAGTGGGTGGCGGAGGCCGCCGGGGGGCGGCTCCACCCGGGGGGAGGGCCGGTGCGGGACCTCCACTGGGACAGCCGGGAGGTGACGCCCCAAAGCCTCTTCGTGGCCCTCCCCGGAACCCGGACCCACGGGCGCGCCTTCATCCCCGAAGCCCGGGCCAAGGGGGCAAGCCTCGTCCTGGCGGACACCCCCGGCGAGGCCACGGTGGAGGTGGAAGACCCTGGCCAAGGGCTTCTCCGCCTGGGGAACGCCCTGAGGCGGCTTTTCCCAGGGGTGGTGGTGGCGGTGGGCGGGAGTTCGGGCAAGACCACCACCAAGGAGGCCCTGGCCCAGGGCTTAGGGTTTCCCGCCCCCTTCGGCAACCAGAACACCGCCCCGCCTCTAGCCCGCTTCTTTTTCCACCTAGACCCCAAGGCGGAGGGAGCCGTGGTGGAGCTCGGGGTGGACCGGGTGGGGGAGATGGCGGAGCTCATGGCCCTGGCCGAGCCCACCCTTTCCGTCCTCACCGCCCTGGGGGAGGAACACCTTCTAGCCTTCGGGAGCCTGGAAGGCGTGGTGGCGGAAGAGGCCCAGCTCCTAAAGGCTCCCCAGGCCCTGGTGAGCCTCCAGGCCAAGGAGGTGCTCCTGGCCTTCCGCCGTTATAAGGGGGAGCCCACCTACGGCTTCGGGGAGGCCACCTTCTCCGGCGAAAGCCTGGAGCTTTTGGCCGGGAAGACCCGCTTCCGCTACCGCCACCTCCGGGTGGAGGTTCCCTATCCTGGCCTCGGCCCCGCCTTGGGGGCCCTGGCCGCCTTGGCGGTGGCGGAGCTCTTGGGGAAGGACCTGGAAGGGGTGGCGGAAAGGCTTGCCGCCTTGTGCCTGCCCCCAGGGCGCATGGAGCGGAGGGTCCTGGGAGGCGTGGTTTTCCTCAACGATGCCTACAACGCCAACCCCCTTTCCGTAAAGGCGGGGCTCGCCTGGCTCGCCGCCCAGCCTGGCCGGAAGTGGGTGGTCCTGGGGGAGATGCGGGAGCTTGGGAGCTTGGCGGAGCGCCTCCACCTCGAGGTGGCGGAGGAAGCGGCCAGGCTGGGGCTAAGGCCCCTCTACCTGGGCCCCCACGCCAAGGCCCAGGCCGCCCTTGGGGGCGAGGCGGCGGAAACGTTGGAGGAAGCCCTGGCCTGGCTCAAAGCCCGCGTGGCCCCGGGGGACCTCGTCTACCTGAAGGCCTCGAGGGCCGTGGGCTTGGAAAGGATCCTGGAGCTATGGGACGCCTAAGCCCCCTTCTCCTTCTCCTCGCCGCCTGCGCCCCCTTGCAGGCCGCCGCCCCCACGCTCCCCTACCCCGGGGGCTTCGCCCGTGGGGGCTTGGTGGAGGGCCGCTTCCAGGCCATCCTCCCCGGCCCACCCCTCTTCCTGGACGCAAGCGAAGAGGCCCTTTACGCCGCCTACCCCTACCAACTCTTGGTCCTCAAGGGAGGCGCTCTGGAAAGCCTTCCCCTCCCCGGCGTCCCCCGCTTCCTCCGCGCCCGCCCGAGGCCCGTGGTGGGCCTCGAGGGGGCGGTCTGGGTGGAAGGGAACCTCCTTCCCTACCCAGCCCAGGACGCCTTCCTCAGCGAGGAGGGGCTTTTCTGGGTGGGAAGGGAAGGGCTTTACCGGGAAAGGACCCTCCTCCAAAGGGGAGCCTACAGCCAGGTGGTGGCCTGGGAGGGGGCCGTGGCCCTGGGGAAGGAGGCCTTCTTCTACCCCGAGGGGAAGACCCTCCCCCTTCCCGCCCCGGCCCTAAAGGCCCAAGCGGGGGCCTGCGGGGTGGTGGCCCTTTTGGGGAAGGCGGTCTACCTGGTGCGCCCAGAAGGGGCGAAGCCCTTGGCCGAGGCCACGGACTTCGCCGCCTTTGGGGAAAGGGTCTACCTGGTGCCCGGGGAACGCATCCTCTCCTGTAAGGAGGTGGTATGGCCTTAGCCCTTCTCCTCTCCTGGCTCTTCACCGGCATCTGGATCACCTTCATGCGGGGCCTGGGGCTAGGCAAACGCGTGCGCCAGGACGGCCCCCAGTCCCACCTGGCCAAGGAAGGGACCCCCAGCATGGGGGGTGTGGCCTTCCTCCTCGCCGCCTTCCTGGCCTACTGGGCCTTGGGCAAGGACCCCTTCCTGGGGCTTTGGCTCTTGGGGCTAGGCTTCGCCCTCCTCGGGCTTTTGGACGACCTGGGCAACAGCCTCGCCCGCCCGCTCAAGGCCCGGGAAAAGCTCTTCTTCCAAGGGCTCATGGCCCTGGTCTTCGCCCTCTACGCCGCAAGGCAGGTGGCCTACACCCCTTGGCCCATCCTGGACGTCCTCCTCATCTTCCTGGCCGTGGTAGGGGCTGCCAACGCGTTCAACTTCACGGATGGCCTGGACGGGCTTCTCGCCAGCGTCACCGCCATCCTCCTCCTGCCCTTTTACCCTTACCCCTTCGCCCAAACCCTTCTGGGGAGCCTCCTCGGCTTCCTCTGGCACAACGCCCCCAAGGCGAAGGTCTTCATGGGGGATACGGGAAGCCAGGCCCTGGGGGCCATGGTGGCGGGGCTTTTCGCCCTAACGGGGCACCTTTGGCTCCTGCCCCTCGCCGCCATCGTTCCCGTGCTGGAGGTGCTTTCCGTGGTGGCCCAGGTGGCCTACTTCCGCCGCACGGGAAGGAGGCTTTTCCGCATGAGCCCCTTGCACCACCACTTTGAGCTTTTGGGCTGGGAAGAGGCCAAGATCGTCTTCCGCTTCGCCATCCTCACCGCCTTGGCCACGGCCCTGGCCTTTGGGCTTGGAGGTGGGGCGTGATCCTGGTCTTTGGGCTTGGCCGAAGCGGGCTTGGGGTCCTGCGCTTCTTGAAGGCGCGGGGCCTTCCCGCCCGCTTCTACGACGACCGCCCCAAGGAGGCAGAGGTGGAAACCGCCTTGGCCCTGGGGTTTTCCCCCGACTTCGGCCTGAAGGGCCGCTACGCCCAGGTGGTGGCCGCCCCCGGGGTACCCCTGGACCACCCCCACCTAAAGCGGTTACGGGAGGAAGGGGCCGAGGTGATGGGCGAGGCGGAGCTCGCCTACCGCCTAAGCCCCACCCCCATCGTGGGCATCACGGGCACCGCCGGGAAGACCTCCACCACCCTCTTCACCGCCCACCTCCTTAGGGGGCAAGGGCTAAGGGCCCTGGAGGGGGGCAACGTGGACCCCCCCCTGGTGAGCGTGGTGGACGAGGCGGAGGTGGCGGTGGCGGAGCTTTCCAGTTTCCAACTGGAACGGGTTTCCACCTTCCGCCCCCGGGTGGCGGTCCTCCTTAACCTGGGCGTGGACCACCTGGACCGGCACGGGAGCCTCGAGGCCTACCACGCCGCCAAGCTCAACCTCCTCAAGAACCTCACCCAAGAGGACGCCCTGGTCTACAACGCCCAAGACCCCAAGGTGCGGCAGGCGGCGGAGAAAAGCCCTGCCCGCCTCTACCCCTTTGACCCGGCGGAAGACCCCCGGGAGAGCAACCTAAGGGCGGCCCTGGCCGCCACCCGGGCCTACCTGGACCTCCTTGGAAAGCTCCTAGACGAAAAGGCCCTGGGGGAAAGCCTCCGCACCCTGCCCCACGCCCCCCACCGCTTCCAGACCTTTGCCCGGAAGGGCAAGGTGGTCTTTATTGACGACTCCATCGCCACCCGTACCCCCTCTGTGGCCGCCGCCCTCAGGGCCGCCCCCGCCCCCATCGCCTGGATTCTGGGCGGGGAGGACAAGGGCGCGGACCTCGGCCCCCTAAAGCCCCTCCTCTCCCGGGTGCGGGTCATCCTGGCCCTGGGCCGGGATGGCCCGCAGATGGCCCAAGCCCTGGGCGGCGGCACGGAGGTGGTGGTCATCGGGGAAAAGGACGGGTATAAGGCCATGCGGCAGGCCGTGGCCGAGGCCCTGGCCCGGCTGGAGGAAGGGAGCGTCCTCCTCGCCCCCTTAGCCGCCAGCTTTGACCAGTTCAAGGACTACAAGGACCGCGCCCAGGCTTTCCGGGAGGCGGTCTTCGCCCTGGGAGGTGAGCCGTGGACCCCGTCTTCCTCCTAAGCGGCCTTCTCCTCATGGCCTTTGGCCTTTTGGGCGTGGGGGTGGCGGAGCCCGACCTCCTCCAAGGCCACCTCCTGCGGGTGGGCTTAGCGCTCGCCGCCATGCTCCTTGGGCTCCTCTTACCCCCGGAAAGGCTTCTCCGCCACGCCCTTTTGCTCCTCGCCCTCACCCTAGGGCTTCTCCTTCTGGTCCTCTTCCTGGGGGATGGGCCTGGGGGGGTAAGGCGCTGGTTCTACCTGGGCCCCGTGGCCTTCCAGCCCTCGGAGCTGGCCAAGGTGGCCTTGGTGTTTTACCTCGCCTCCTTCGTGGGGCGGAAGGGGAGCGATACCCCCATCCTGGGGGCCGCCATCCTCTCGGGGGCTACCGCGGGCTTGGTTCTGGTGGAACCGGACTTCGCCACCGCCCTCTTCCTCGTCACCCTGGCCGCCCTACTCTTCATCCTGGCGGGGGTGCCCTGGCGGAGGCTTTTCATGGTGGGGCTCGCCGGGCTCCTCACCGTGGCCCCCTTTTCCGGCTACTACCTGAACCGCTTCCGGTATGTTTCCGAGCGCTTCACGAACTTCCTGGACTACCTGCAAGGGGAAGCTCACCCCGCCCACACCGCCTACCAGGTCCTGCAGGCGCAAAAGGCCATCCTCTTGGCGGGGCCCTTGGGGCAGGGCCCCGGGGGGAGGCTGCCCCACCTTCCCGAGGCCCACAACGATATGGTCTTCGCCAGCGTGGTCTTCGCCACGGGGTGGCTTGGGGGGTTGGTGGTCCTCTTCCTCTACCTCCTCCTTTTCCTGCGGGGGATTGCCCTGGCCCTCGCCCTAAAAGGGCCCCTAAGCCTCCTCGCCTTGGGCCTCACCCTCTACCTCACCCTGCAAGCGGCCATCAACATCGGGGTTACCGTGGGCTTTCTGCCCGTGACGGGGGTACCCCTGCCCTTCGTGTCCTATGGGGGGAGCTCCCTCCTCGTTTCCGGTTTCGCCCTAGGGGTGCTCCTGCGCCTGGCCAAAGAGGCCAAGGGAAAGGGGGTGGAAGCGTGGTCCTCCTGACCGGGGGCGGCACGGGGGGGCACCTCTTCCCCGCCTTGGCCTTGGCGGAGGAGCTCAGGAGGCGGGGGCATGCCGTCTTCTACCTGGGAAGCGAGGAGGGCCTCGAGGCCCGCCTCCTCCCGCAAACCTCCATCCCCCACGCCCTCATCCCCGCGGGGAAACTGGACCGGAGCGCCCTGAGGCCCAAGGAAGGCCTGAAGCTCTTCCTTGGGCTTTGGGCCGCCCGGCAGGTCCTCAAGGCGCACCCCCCCAAGGCCGTCCTCTCCACCGGGGGGTACGCCGGCTTCCCTGGGGCCTTCCTGGCGGGGCTCAAGGGCATTCCCCTCCTCCTCCATGAGCAGAACGCCAAGCTGGGCCTGGCCATAAGGGCCCTTTCCCCCTGGGCCAAGGGCCTCGCCCTAAGCGTCCCCACGGGCCTTCCCCCTTGGCTCGCCAAGAAGGCCCGGGTCCTCGGCTACCCCGTGCGGGAGGTGCGCTACCCCCAAGGGGAAGCCAAGGCCCGCCTGGGCTTTGACCCCAAAAAGCCCCTCCTCCTCGTCCTGGGGGGGAGCCAGGGGAGCCTGGAGCTAAACGAGAAGCTTCCCCCCCTCCTAAAACCCTTGGGCCTCCCCGTGCTCCACCAGGTGGGGGAGCGGTGGGTGGAGCGCTACCGCTTCCTGGAGGCCCAGGACTACCGCATCGCCGGCTTCGTGGATACCCCTTTGGCCATGAGCGCCGCCGACCTCCTCCTCTCCCGGGCGGGGGCGGGCACCTTGGCGGAGGCCGCCTTCCACCGCCTGCCCGCCCTCCTCTTCCCCCTTCCCCCAAGCCTGGACGGGGGGGCGCAGGCGGCCAACGCCCGGGCCTACCAGAAGGCGGGGGCGGCGGAGCTTGGGGATTACGGAAGGCTGGCCCACCAGGTGATGGGCGTCCTGGAAAGGCGGGAAGCCTACCAAGGGGGCATGGCCCGCCTCTCCCCCGAAGGGGCGGCGGGCCGCATCGCGGACTGGCTGGAGGCGTTCTTATGAAACGGGCACACGTCATGGGCATTGAAGGGGTGGGAATGAGCGCCCTAGCCCGGCTCCTCCGGGCGGAAGGGGTGGAGGTCACGGGGTGCGACCTGGCCCCGGGGAAGCGCGCCCTTGCCCTCGGGGTTCCCGTCTACCCGGGCCACGACCCCGCCCACCTGGGGGCGGAGGACACCCTCATCGTCCCCACCCCCATCCCCCTGGACCACCCGGAGGTCCTCGAGGCGAGGCGGCGGGGGATGCGCGTTCTCAGGCGGATGGAGCTCCTCGCCCACCTCCTTGCGCAAAAACCCTCTCTGGGCGTCACGGGCACCCACGGCAAGACCACCACCACGGGGATGCTGGCGAGCATCCTGCTGGAGGCTGGGCTAGACCCCTGGGTGCTCCTTGGCGGGGAGCTTTCCCTCCTTCCCGAGAACGCCCGCTTCGGCCTGGGCCCGCGGCTCGCCGAGGTGGACGAGTCGGACCCCCTCTTCCAGGAGGTGCGGGTAGGCATAGCGGTGGCCACCAACCTGGAGAAGGAGCACGTGGCCCCCGAGGGGAAGAAGGCCCCCAACTACCACGAGAGCCTCGAGGCCCTCCTCTCGGCCATGGCGGGCTTCCTGAGAAAGGCGGAGGTGGCCGTCCTCCCCGTCCATGACCCCCTCCTGGCGGCAGCAGCCCATGGCCTCACTCCCCTCCGCTTTGGCGAAGGGGGGGACCTGTGGGCGGAAGGGGTGGCGCTTTCCCCCACGGGAAGCCGGTTCCGCCTGGTCCACCGGGGAAAGGCCCTGGGGGAAGCGGAGCTCAAGGTGCCCGGGGCCCACAACGTGAAAAACGCCCTGGCCGCCGCCTTGGCCGCCTTGGCCTTGGGCGTGCCCGAAGGGGCCATCCTCCGGGGCCTCGCCCGCTTCCCCGGAGTGGGCCGGCGGTTTGAGCGCCTGGGGGAGGTGCGGGGAGCCTTGGTGGTGGACGACTACGCCCACCACCCCACGGAGGTGCGGGCCACCCTAAACGCCGCCAAGCTTCTGGGCCGCCGGGTGCGGGTCCTCTTCCAGCCCCACCGCCTCTTCCGCACCCTGGAGCTTTGGGAGGAGTTCGCCAGGGCCCTCGAGGCGGCGGAGGAAGTGGTGGTCCTCCCCGTCTACACCGCAGGGGAAAGGGGCGAGGTCTCCCCCGAAGCCCTCTCCCAAAGGATCGCCGAACGCCTTGCCGCTTCGGGCAAGGAAGCCCGTTTCCTCCCTCCGGAGGAGGCCCTGGCCTACGCCAAGGCCACGGCAAGGCCTGAGGACCTCTGGCTTGCCCTAGGGGCGGGGGACGTTACCGAACTTGCCCGGAGGCTCGTCCGTGAAGGTTGAGCGGGTGCTCCTAAGGGACTACACCACCCTGGGCGTGGGGGGGCCGGCGGAGCTTTGGACGGTGGAAACCCGGGAAGACCTCAAGCGGGCCACCGAGGCCCCCTACCGCATCCTGGGCAACGGCTCCAACCTCCTGGTGATGGACGAGGGGGTGCCGGAAAGGGTGATCCGCCTAGCCGGCGAGTTCCAGGCCTACGACCTAAGGGGATGGGTGGGGGCGGGCGCGCTCCTCCCCCTCCTCGTCCAGGAGGCAGCCCGGGCCGGGCTTTCGGGGCTAGAGGGGCTTCTCGGCATCCCCGCCCAGGTGGGAGGGGCGGTGAAGATGAACGCCGGCACCCGCTTCGGCGAGATGGCGGACGCCCTGGAGGTGGTGGAGATCTTCCACGACGGGGCCTTCCACCTCTACCGGCCGGAGGAGCTCGGCTTCGGCTACCGGCAAAGCCGCCTGCCCCCTGGGGGCATCGTGACCCGGGTGCGCCTCAGGCTCAAGGAGCGGCCCGTGGAGGAAATCCTCAAGCGCATGGCCGAGGTGGACGCCGCCCGCAAAGGGCAGCCCAAGCGGAGGAGCGCGGGGTGCGCCTTCAAGAACCCTCCAGGCCAGTCGGCGGGGCGGCTCATTGACCAAAGGGGCCTTAAGGGCCTACGGGTGGGGGACGCCATGGTATCCCTGGAACACGGCAACTTCATCGTCAACCTGGGACAGGCCACGGCCAAGGACGTGCTGGCGCTTGTGCAACGCATCCAGGAAGAGCTTCCCCTGGAGCTGGAGTGGGAGGTGTGGCCTTGAAGGCTAAGCCTTGCGTAAGGCCAAGGGGGTAAGATGAAGCTAGTGCGCGCCCTCTTCCTCCTCCTTCTCCTCGGCACCCTCCACGTGGGAAGCCTGGTCCTATTCCCGGTGGAGGAGGTGGAGGTGGTGGGCTTACGCCACCTCGAGGAAAAAGCCGTTTTGGCCAAGGCCCGCCTCCACCCGGGAGACCCCTGGCTTTGGGTCCTCCCCTCCCGCCTCTCCCCTCTCCTCCAGGACCCCTGGGTGGCGGAGGCCCGCCTGGAGAAGCCCAAACCCGGGGTGGTGCGCCTTTTCCTGCGGGAGCGGGAACCCTTCCTCCCCCTGGCAGGGGGCGCCGCCTTAGCCACGGACGGCACCCTCCTCCCGGGCGGGGCCCCGTACGCCCCGGGGCCTCGGGTGGAGGGAAAGGGTCCCTTGCCCACCCAAAGCCTCTTGGCCCTGGCCCGGGCTTACCCGAAGGCCAAGCGCATCCGCTATACCCCGGCAGGCTTTTACGTGGAGCTTCCTGGCACCACCCTCTTTGCCGCAAGCGCTGAACTTCTGCTAGAGTATGCGCAAGCGACCTGGCCCCAGGGCCACGTGTACCTGTATTCTTGGGGGGTGAGTTTACGCCCATGATTATCGCAGGATTGGACGTCGGCACCAGCAAGGTTACCACCGTCATCGGGGAGCTCGCCCCCGATGGCGTCCTGGACATTATCGGCGAGGGCACCGCCCCTTCCCAGGGCATGCGGCGGGGCGTGGTGGTGAACCTGGAGCGCACCACGGAGGCCATCCGCCAAAGCGTCCACCAGGCGGAGCGGGTGGCCGGGGTACGGGTGGAACGGGTGGTCCTCTCCGTGGGAGGGCCCCACCTAAGGAGCGTCACCAGCCACGGCCTGGCCGCCATCCGCCGCGGGCAGAGCATCACGGAGGCGGACGTGGAGCGGGCCGTGGAGCAGGCCAAGGCCTACCCCTTTGACGCCGAGCAGGAACTCCTCCACGCCCTGCCCCTGGAGTTCAAGGTGGACGGGCAGGAGGGGATCCGGGACCCCGTGGGCATGGCGGGGGTGCGCCTCGAGGTGGACGTCCACCTGATCGCCGCCGGGCGGGGGCCTTTGGCCAACCTCCGCCGGGCGGTGGAGGCGGCGGGGCTAGAGGTGGAAGCCCTGGTGGCCCAGCCCCTGGCGAGCGGCCTGGGCGTCCTAGGCCCCGACGAGGAGCACATGACCGTCCTCCTCTTGGACGTGGGCGGGGGGACCACGGACGTGGCCGTCTTCCGGGAAGGTAGGCTCGCCCACTCCGCCGTCTTGCCCCTCGGGGGGGACCACGTGAGCCAGGACATCGCCCAGCTCCTCAAGATCCCCTTTGAGGAGGCGGAGAGGGTCAAGCGCAAGTACGGGGCGGCGCTTCCGGAGCTCGCCGACCCCGAGCTCGTCTTGGAGATTAACCAGGAAGGGGGCTCCTTGGGCGAGGTGCCGGCGCCGGAGCTTGCCCGCATCATCCGGCCCAGGCTCCGGGAAATCCTCCACCTGGCCCGCCAGTCCGTGGACGAAGCCATAGGGCCTTTGGAGATCAAGGTGAACCGCGTGGTCCTCACGGGGGGCACCGCCCTTCTCCGGGGGTTTGACCTTTTGGCCCGGCAACAGTACAGCCTCCCCGTGCGCCTGGGCAAACCCCAGGGCGTCTCCGGCCTCACCGACGTGGTGGCCACCCCCGCCCACGCCACCGCCGTGGGCCTGGTCCGCCACGGAGCCACCTTGCCCGTGCGCATGGCGGAGCCCAAACGCCCGCAGAAAAAGGAAAAACGGCAAGAAACCGGCAAATCCGAGGGCCTCTGGGCCCGCATCAAGGAAATTCTCAACAATCTATTTTGAATCGCAATTTGGGAGAGGAGGCAGAGATGGAGGGAGCGGTCATCAAGGTCATCGGGCTCGGGGGGGCGGGGAACAACGCCGTGAACCGCATGATTGAGGCAGGGCTTCAGGGGGTGGAGTTCATCGCCGCCAACACCGACGCCCAGGTCCTGGCCAAGAGCCTGGCGGACGTGCGCATCCAGCTTGGGGAGAAGCTCACCCGGGGCCTGGGGGCGGGGGCCAACCCCGAGATTGGGGAAAAGGCGGCCCAGGAGGCGGAGGACCTCATCGCCGAGGCTTTGGAAGGGGCGGACCTGGTCTTCATCACCGCCGGGATGGGGGGCGGCACCGGCACGGGAAGCGCCCCCGTGGTGGCCGAGATCGCCAAGCGCCTAGGCGCCCTCACCGTGGGCGTGGTCACCCGCCCCTTTAGCTTTGAGGGCCCCAAGCGGCAAAAGGCGGCGGAAGAGGGCATCCGGCGCCTCAAGGAACGGGTGGACGCCATGGTGGTGGTGCAAAACGACCGCCTCCTCTCCGCCGTGGACAAGAAGATGACCCTGAAGGACGCCTTCCTCATCGCCGACCGGGTCCTCTACCACGGCGTCAAGGGCATCACCGACGTCATCAACCTGCCCGGCCTCATCAACGTGGACTTCGCCGACGTCAAGGCGCTCCTGGAAGGGGCCGGCCAGGTCCTCATGGGCATCGGCGCCGGCCGCGGGGAAAACCGGGTGGAGGAGGCGGCCAAAACCGCCACCCACAGCCCCCTGCTGGAACGCTCCATTGAAGGGGCGAGGAGGCTCCTCCTCAACGTGGTGGGCTCGGAGGAGCTTTCCCTCATGGAGGCGGCGGAGGTGGTGGAGAGGATCCGCGAGGCCACGGGCAACGAGGACGTGGACATCCTCTACGGCGTCACCTACGACGACCGTGCCCAGGACGAGCTTAGGGTCATCCTCATCGCCGCGGGCTTCGGGGAAAGCACCGTGGTGCCCAAGCCCATCCGCCCCGTGGACTTCCCCACCCACGCCGACCCCTACAACTTTGACATCCCCGCCTTCATCCGCTACGGGGACGGGGACTATCCGCCCAAGCGGGGCAACTGACGTGGTGGTGGCGGGCATTGACCCGGGGATCACCCACCTGGGCCTTGGCGTGGTGGCCGTGGAGGAAAGGGGAGCCCTCAAGGCCCATCTCCTCCACGGGGAGGTGGTGAAGACCTCCCACAAGGAAAAGGCGGAGGCGCGGGTGGGCCGGATCCACGCCCGGGTCAAAGAAGCCCTTCTCCGCTTCCAGCCCGAGGCCTTGGCGGTGGAGGAGCAGTTTTTCTACCGGCAAAACGAGC
Organism: Thermus hydrothermalis; assembly: GCF_022760925.1. Lineage (NCBI taxonomy): Bacteria > Thermotogati > Deinococcota > Deinococci > Thermales > Thermaceae > Thermus > Thermus hydrothermalis. The sequence continues at coordinate 38,340 of NZ_JAKTNT010000006.1, forward strand.
TCGCCTACAAGGTGGGCTGGGCCTTGGGGGCGGTGTTGGTGGCGGCCTTTGAGGCCGGGGTGCCCGTCTACGCCTACGGGCCCATGCAGGTGAAGCAGGCCCTGGCCGGGCACGGCCACGCCGCCAAGGAGGAGGTGGCCTTGATGGTGCGGGGGATTTTGGGCCTCAAGGAACCCCCAAGCCCAAGCCACCTGGCGGACGCCTTAGCCATCGCCCTCACCCACGCTTTCTACGCCCGGCTCAAGGCCGCCAAGCCCCTTTAGCCCGAAAGCCAGCCCCGGCGCACGGCGTAGCGCAAGAGGTCGCTCCGGGTTTTGAGGCCGAGCTTTTCCATGCCCCGCTCCCGGTAGGTGGCCACGGTCTTCTCCGAGATGGCCAAGCGCTCGGCCACCTCCTTGTGGGAAAGGCCTTGGGCGAGAAGGCGCAAGACCTCCTCCTCTCTGGGGGAGAGGCCCTCTTCCTTCACCTCTCCCTGGACCATCTCCATGGCAAGGCGCATGGCGAGGCTCGGATTTAGGTACCGCTCCCCCCGGGCCACGGCCAAGACGGCGTCCAAAAGCTCGTGGTCCACCGCCGCCTTGCTCACGTACCCCTCGCCCCCCGCCTGCAAAAAGCCCCGCACGTACTCGGGGTCCTCGTGCATGGAAAGGGCGAGGAGGCGCAGGCGGGGAAAACGGGCCTTAAGGGTTCGGCAGAGGTCAATGCCGGTGCAGTCGGGTAGGGAAACGTCCAGGATGGCGAGGTCGGCCTCGAGGCCCTCCAAAAGGGCCAAAGCCTCCCGGCCACTTCCCGCCTCCCCCACCACCCGGATGGGCCCCCGGGCTTCCAGAAGATGGCGGATGCCCGAGCGCACCAGGATGTGGTCCTCCACCAAAACCACCCGGATCACGCCACCACCTCTAAAGGAAGCCTAACCTGGACCCGGGTGCCCTCGCCAGGGGCGCTTTCCAAGAAAAACCTTCCCCCCAAAAGCTCCACCCGCTCCCGCATCCCCAAAAGGCCCTGGTGCCCGGGGCCCACCGCCTTGGGGTCAAAGCCCCGGCCCTCGTCCTCCACGAAAACCCGCACCTCCCCTTCCGCCTCCAAGACCCCCACCGCCGCCCGGGGGCTTCCCGAGTGCCGGGCCACGTTGGTGAGGGCCTCCTGCACCACCCGGTAGACCACGGTTTCCAGCTCCTTGGACAAGGGCCGGCGGAGGTGGAAGGAAAGGTCCACCTCAATCCCCGTGCGGTCGGCGAACTCCCGCACATACCGCACCAAGGCGGCTTCCAAACCCAGGTGGTCCAGCACGGAAGGCCTAAGGTCCAGGGCCAGGCGCCGCACCTCGGCCAGGGTATAGCGGGCCAGCTCCTTGAGCGCCTGGGCCGCGTCCCCCGGAAGGCCTTCCAGGCCCAGGATCAGACCGGTGAGGGCCTGGCCCACCTCATCGTGGAGTTCCCGGGCGATGCGCGCCCTTTCTTCCTCCTGGGCCCGAAGCCAGGCCTTCAAAAGTTCTGCCCGCTGCCTCTCCTTTTCCTCCAGGAGGCTGTAAAGCCGGGCGTTCTCCAAGGCGGTGGCCAAGGGGCCGGAAAGGGCTTTCAGGAAGCCCACAAGCCACGCCTCCTCCACCTTGGGTTTTCCGTAGAGGACCAGGGCCCCTCGAGGGGGCACCGGCACCCCCACCCCCCCTTGGGCCACCACCACCCGCCCCTCCCGCAAGGCTTCCTCCGCCAACCCCTTCACACCCCCCAAGGGGCAAGCGGCTTGGCAGGCGCGGCAGTGGACGACCCGCCCCTCCACCCACAGGTCGCCGCAGGTAAAGCCGAGTTCCCGCACCAACAGGGAAAGCACCCGCTCCGCCAGCTCTTCCAGCCTCAGGGCCTGGCTTTCCGCCAGGAGGCGGTTTAGGAGGGTGAGTTCCCGCTCCCGCCTTTCCACCTCCTCCCCCATGCGGTTGAGGGCCCGACCCAAGGCACCGAGCTCGTTCCTGGGCTCCGGAAACGCCACCTTCCCCCCTTTCCCCAGGAGGGCAACCCGCTCCGCCATCCCCTTGAGGGGTTCCAGGACCCGCTCCAGGAGAAGGTAGCCGAGCCCCACCCCAAGCCCCACGGCCCAAAGCAAGCCAAAAGCCCCGGTGCGCAGGACCTGGGCCAGTTCCTCCCTTAAGGGGTCCTGGGCCAGGGCCAAGCGCACCACCCCCGCCGCCCCCCCATACACCGGGGCCTCCCCCTGGTACACCAGCCTTCCCCCTAACCGCAGGGTCCTCTCGCCCCCCAAAGCCAGAAGGGCTTCCGGCACCCCCTCGGCGAAGGTATGGGCCAGGACCTCCCCCTTCGGGGAGAGGACGTAGGCGTAGGCGAACCCCGGATAGCGTTCCTTGGCGGCCCCCAGCTTCTCCCACACCGCCAAGCGGTCCTGGAGCAGGAGGTCATCGGTGAGCAGGGTGGCGAGGTCCCAGGCGGCCGAGCGGGTTTGCTGCCACAAGGCCCGTTCCCCCTCGGCGTAGAGAAAGGCACCCCCGCCCAAAAGCAAGGCCCCGCCCGTGGCGGTCGCCGCCAGGAGGACGGTGAGAAGAAGCTGGGTCCCAAGCCTCACGGCAACACCTCCCGCGCCCTCCGGTAGACGACCCGGTAAGGAGCGTCTTCCGACCGGCGGAACCCCTTTAGGCCCAAGGCCCTTAGGGCCTTTGCGTTTTCCGGTTTTTTCACCAGGGCAAGGAGTGCCTGCATGAGCCTTTCCTTTTCGGGAAGACTTTTGCGTGCCACCACGGGCGGAGGGGGGTCGGCGGGACCCCTAGCCAGGACCCTAAGCCCCTTCACGCCCAACGTGGCGTAGACCACCCCATCCACCGCCGCCCCTTCCGCCAACCCCTCCCGCACAGCCCCAAGGGCCCGGTCGTGGCTGTAGGTGAAGAAGGCTTGGGCAAAGAAGCCCTCCCCTAAATCCCTGGCCAAAAGGCGAGGCCAGGCATGGCCGGTGTTGGATAGGGAGTCCGTGAAGGCAAAGGGGCGCCCCTTTAGCTCAGCCAGGCTTTGGTAAGGAGCGTCCTCCCGCACCACGATGAGGCTCTGGTAAGGCACCGCCGTATCCGATGCCAAAAGCACCTCTAAAAACCCCTCCTCCACCCCAAGCCCCGCCGCCAGGGTGCAAAGGAAGCCCAGGTCCGCCTCTCCCTGGCGCAAGGTCTCCAAGACCTCCCAGTAGGTGCGGCGCCCAAACACCTCCACCCGCTCGCCCAAAAGGGCCTCGAGGCCCTGCAAGAACTCCCGGTATGGCCCCGCCTCCACGGGGGAACGCATCCCCGCCACCACGATGCGCACCCCACCCCTTTCCGCCTCCTTGGCGTAGGGAGGCCCGAGGGCCACCTCGGGTGGCCTGGCGCAGGCGGCAAGGAGAAGGAGGGCCAGGAGCTTTCGCATCTACCCCAGGATAGGTAAGGCCAAGGGGTATAGATGTCCCAGGCCCTGTCGGGAGGTTTTCCGACAGCCCCGTCCGCCACCCTACCGCTACCCGTCGCCCTACCGGGGTCCTAGTTTGGGAGGCGAAAGGAGGTGGGGCAGATGGAAAAAGAACCCCTCACCAGCGCGGAGGACCGCCGGCGCTTTCTCGCCAAAATGGCAAGCGCCATCTTCGCCTCCATGGTGGCCCCGGGCCTGGCCCAGGGCGTGCCCCAGGCGGCCCCGCCCGAGGACGGGGCGGCGGAGGACGTGCTTTTGCGCATGCAGAAAGACCTGGAGCGGGCGCTCAAAAACCCCAACCGCAAGTGGGGCATGGTCATTGACCTCAGGAAGTGCGTGGGCTGCCACGCTTGCACCGTGAGCTGCATGGCGGAAAACCGCCTGCCCCCGGGCGTGGTCTACCGCCCGGTAAGCGAGGAGGAGGTGGGCACCTACCCCAACGTCACCTACCGCTTCGTTCCCCGGCCCTGCATGCAGTGCGACGAGCCCCCGTGCGTGCCCGCCTGCCCCTACGACGCCACCTGGAAGCGCAAAGACGGCATCGTGGAGATTGACTACGAGCTCTGCGTGGGTTGCGAGAAGTGCGTGCCCGCCTGCCCCTACAACTCCCGCCACAAGGACGACGGCTACTTCTGGACGGAAAACACCCCGGGCCAAGGCAAGATGCCCTACGAAACCCTTCCCGTTTACGAGTGGGGCAAAAAGGTGGACCGGGAAGACGAGGCGGGCCCCATGGACAAGGTGCGCAAGTGCCACTTCTGCCTGCACCGCATTGAACAGGGGCTCTTGCCCCAGTGCGTGGTGACCTGCATCGGCCGGGCCACCTACTTCGGCGACCTGGAAGACCCCAACTCCCTGGTGGCCGAACTGGTTAAGAAGCCCAACGTCATGCGCCTCAAGGAAGAGGCGGGGACCAAGCCCCGGGTCTACTACCTGGTGTAGGAGGTGCCTCATGGAAAAGCTTTCCCGGCGTGAACTCTTGAAGCTTTCCGGCGCAGGCGCCCTGTTGGGCCCCTTGGCCCTGGGCCTTCAGGAGGCCAGCGCCCAGGGCATGGAGGCTTACGAGATCCAGCTTCCCGAAAACACCATCTACTCCTCCTGCCTCCAGTGCAACACCGGCTGCCCCATCAAGGTGAAGCTCTACGAGGGCGTGGCCAGCAAGATTGACGGCAACCCCCTCTCCCCCTGGACCTTCCGCCCCCACCTGCCCCTGAATACCCCCGTGGACGTGGTGGCCAAGGTGGACGGGGCCCTTTGCCCCAAGGGCCAGGCGGGCATCCAAACCGCCTACGATCCCTACCGCATCCGCAAGGTGCTCAAGCGGGCCGGGCCCCGGGGAAGCGGCAAGTGGGAGGAAATCCCCTTCCACCAGGCGGTGAAGGAGATCGTGGAGGGGGGCAAGCTCTTCGCCCACCTGGGGGACGAGCGCCACTACCCCGGGCTCAAAGAGCTCTGGGCCCTTAAGGACCCCGAGGTCATGAGCCGCATGGCCCAGGCGGTGCGGGCCATCTGGGCGGAAAAGGATAAGGAAAAGAAGAAGGCCCTGGTGGCCAAGTTCAAGGAAGACTTCAAGGACTACCTCCCCGCCCTCATTGACCCCGACCACCCCGACCTGGGCCCCAAGAACAACCAGGTGGTCTTCGCCTGGGGCCGGCTCAAGGCGGGCCGCTCCGACTTCATCCGCTGGTTCTTCGGGCAAAGCTTCGGCACCGTCAACCTCCACGGCCACACCACCGTCTGCCAGGGCTCCATGTACTTCACCGGCAAGGCCATGAGCGAGCAGCCCACCTTTGACGCCACGGGCAAGCTCTCCTGGTCGGGCGGGGCCAAGTTCTACTGGCAGGCGGACCTCTCCAAGGCGCGCTTCGTGGTCTTCGTAGGGGCCAACGTCTTTGAGGGCAACTACGGGCCGCCCCTCCGCGTGGGCTGGATCACGGAGCGGGCAAGCCGCGGCGAGCTGGAGTACGCCGTGGTTGACCCGCGGGCGCAGAAAGCGGTGAAGGGCGCAAGCCGCTGGATCGCCCCCAAGCCGGGGCACGACGCCGCCATCGCCTTGGGGGTTATCCGCCTCCTCCTGGAGTGGGGTAAGGTGGACACCCGCTTCCTCTCCGCCGCCAACAAGGCCGCCGCCAAGGCCATCGGCGAGGCCAGCTGGACCAACGCCGCTTGGCTTGTGAAGCTGAAAGACGGCAAGCCGGAAAGGCTTGTGCGGGCAAGCGACCTGGGCCTTCCCAAGCCCAAGGCCAAGGTGGGGGACAAGGAGGTGGAGCTGGACGCCCCGGTGGTCCTGGTCCAGGGCAAGCCCGTGGCCTTCAACCCCAACGACGAAAACCAGGCGGTGTTCGGCGACCTCTTTGTGGACACGGTCCTCCAGGGTATCCCCGTGAAGAGCGCCCTCACGCTCATCAAGGAGGAGGCCTTCCGCCACCAGGTGAAGACCTGGGCCGCCTTGGCCGGGGTAAGCGAGGAGGACATCCGCTTCCTGGCGGAGAAGCTCGCCCAGTACGGCAAGAAGGCGGTGGTGGATGTACACCGGGGGGCCAGCCAGCACACCAACGGCTTTTACAACTGCTTCGCCTGGTTCACCGTGAACGTCCTCTTGGGCAACGTGGACCACCAGGGCGGCTTCGTCCAGGCCAGCACCTACGACATCACCGGTGGCAAAGCGGGAGGGCCTTTCGTCCTCAGCAAGCTCCACCCCAAGCCCCTAAGCCCCTTTGGCATCTCCATCATCCGCCACGAGGTGAAGTACGAGGACACCACCCTCTTCCAAGGCTTCCCCGCCAAGCGCCCCTGGTACCCCCACGCCTCCGACGTCTACCAGGAGATCCTCCCCTCCGCCGCCCAAGGCTACCCCTACCCCATCAAGATCCTCTTCCACTACATGGGCTCCCCCGCCTACGCCCTGCCGGGCGGCCACGAACAGATCCGGGCCATGCTGGACCCGGACAAAATCCCCCTCATCGTGGCCTTTGACATCGTGGTGGGGGACTCGTACCTCTACGCCGACTACATCATCCCCGACCTTTCCTACCTGGAGCGCTGGGAGTTCCACGGAAGCCACCCCTCCATCCTCTGGAAGGTGCAGCCCGTGCGGCAGCCCGCCATCCCGCCCATCCCCGAGGAGGTGGAGGTCTTCGGGCAAAGGATGCCCATCTCCCTGGAAAGCTTCCTCCTGGCCTTGGCCGAGCACCTGGGCCTACCCGGCTTTGGGCCCAAGGGCTTTGCCAACGGGATGCCCTTCACCCACCCCGACCACTTCTACCTGAAGCTCGCCGCCAACCTGGCCTACGGGGAGAAGGCCGACGGCTCCGAGGCCCTGCCTGAGGCGGACGAGAGGGAGCTCGCCGTCTTCCGCCAGGCCCGCCGCCACCTTCCTCCCTCGGTCTTTGACGAGAAGCGCTGGCGGGAGGCGGTGGGGGACGAGGGGCTTTTCCGCCGTACCGTCTACCTCCTGAACCGGGGCGGCCGGTTCCAGGAGTTTGCCAAGGCCTACGCCGCCAACGACCTGGTGGCGAACCGGTATGGCCGGCAGATTAACCTCTTCCTGGAAAAGCAGGCGCTTTCCCTCCACCCCATGACCGGGAAGCCCTACTGGCCCCTTCCCGCCTACTTCCCGCCCTACCAGGACGTCTTGGGGCGGCAGCTCCGGGACCCCGGCTACGGCCTAACCCTCCTGACCCACCGGAGCATCCTGCAAACCAAGAGCCGCACCATCAGCAACTACTGGCTCCTGGCGGTGAAGCCGGAAAACGAGATCCTGGTGAGCGCCCTGGACGCCGAGCGGCTTGGGCTTAAGGACGGGCAGAGGGTCAAGGTGGTTTCCGCCACCAACCCCAAGGGCGAGTGGGACCTGGGCCCCTTTGGCAAGAAGCCCATGGTGGGCCGGGTGAAGGTGGTACAGGGCCTGAGGCCAGGGTGCGTGGCCTTCCCCTTGGGCTGGGGCCACTGGGCGTATGGGGCGAGCGACCTCGTCATCAACGGCCAGGTGGTGAAGGGCGACCCCAGGCGGGCTGCAGGGGTGCACGCCAACGCCGCCATGCGCCTTGACCCGTACCTCAAGGACACCGCCCTGACGGACGTGGTGGGCGGGAGCGTGGTCTTCTACGAAACCAAGGTGAACCTCTTGCCGGTGTGAGGCCGTCCCCCCGGGTTACCCCGGGGGGACAAACCTCCCGAATACCTGTGATAAGGTCATGATGGGGGTAAGGAGGTGAAGGGTGATACCCGCCTTTAGAAGCGCAAGCAACCCGACCCAGTGGGCGCTAGAGTTCATCCGCTTGGCGATGCTTCTCCTCTGCCTGGTGGGCTGGGTGATGTACCCCTTAGAGCTCCTCCTCTTGGGGCACTGGACGGAGAGCTGGCAGAGCAAGATCCCCTTCTTGGTGGCCGTGCCGGGCTTTGTGTTTACCCTTTGGGTGCTTTTTGACCGCAAGACCCCGTGGGTGCGCCTTGCCTTCATCCTCACCATGTGGGCCTCGGTCTTCACGGGAATTCTCGGGGCCTACTTCCACCTGCTTTGGAACTTTGAGGGCGAGGTGGTTTGGGAGTTTGAAGCGGCCATGGAGGCCATGGCGGGAAGCCGTCCGGTGCTGGCGGCCCTGGCCTTCACCCACATGGGGGTGACGGGGCTCCTTTCCGTCTACCGGGCCCGTTAGGAGGTGTGCCGTGATTGAAGCCCTGATCCGCGCCAAAACCGAGGAGGAGCGGGTTTTGGAGTTCTTGCGCTCCACCTTCCTCCTGATCGCCCTGGTGGGGTTTGCCTTCTACGGCATGGAGCACTGGGTGCTGGACCACTGGACGGAAAGCTGGCAGAGCAAAATCCCCTTTTTCGTATCCTTGGTGGGCTTCCCCCTCACCCTCCTCATGTTCTTCCACCGAGGGAAGTGGGTGCGCTATCCCTTCCTCTTTTGGATGCTGGTGAGCGTGGCCACCGGGGTGGCGGGGGCCTACTTTCACCTGCTTTGGAATGCGCAGGATGCGGAGGTGAACCTCTTCACCCTTCGGGGCTTCTTGGAGGCCTTTGAGGGGAGTCGGCCGGTTCTAGCGGCGTTGGCCCATACCCACGTGGGCGCTGTGGCCTTCGTGGTGGGAATCACCATAAGGGACTAAGGGAGGTGCAGGATGAGGCGAGGCATCGTAGGACTCATGGTTTTGGCCCTAAGCGTGGCGTTGGCGCAGGCGCCCAAGGTGGACGGGAAGATCGCCCCTGGGGAATACGCCAAGAGCTACAAGCACGAAAAGAGCGGGATCACGCTCTACTGGAGCGTGGTGGGGGACACGCTCTACCTGGCCCTCGAGGGCGAAAGCAAGGGCTGGATTGGCATCGGCTTCCTGCCAGAAAAGAGCGACAAGAAGAAGGGCGCTGACCAGTACCTCTTCTACATGGAGGGCGGCAAGCTGGTGGCCTTGGACATGTACCAGGTGAAGCGCACCGGCGCCCCTTCCCCGGACGAGAAGGAGGGCGGGAAGAACTCCATCCTGGCCGCCAGCGCCACCTACGAGGGCACCAAGTGGACCGTGGAGTTCAGCCGGAAGCTGAAGACCGGGGAGCCCACGGACGTGGAAATCGCCCCGGGGCGGAAGCTCCTTGTCCTCTTGGCCCACTCGGAGAAGATGGACCCCAAGGAGGAGCACAAGAAGACGGAGCGCTGGTACCTGGAAGACTTCGCCTTCTAGGCTAGGCGGAAAACAACCCGGGGGGTTCCCCGGGTTGTTCCTTTTTGGGCTTCTACCGCGCCCCTCGCGCCCTAGGGTCCAGGGCGCTTAAAGCCGCATACCGCTAGGGAAGCCCTAAGGTTCCCTGATAGGGCTTACCATGGGGGCATGGCGGAGATCCGGGTGGGCACCGCCAGCTGGACGGACGAAACCCTCTTGGCCTCGGGCTGGTACCCGCCCGAGGTGCGGGGAAACCCGGAAAAGCGCCTCCGCTACTACGCAAAGCACTTTGACACCGTGGAGGTGGACAGCACCTTCTACGCCCTGCCCCGGCCCGAGGTGGTGCAGAAGTGGGCGGAGAGGACCCCAGAAGGCTTCCTCTTTCACATCAAGGCCTACTCCGCCTTCACCGGGCACGGCCTCGAGGCCCAGGCCCTCCCCAAGGACCTCCGCGCCCTCCTACCCCGCCAAGAAGGCCACCTGGCCCAACGGGAGGTACCCGAGGAGGTGGTGGAGGAGGCTTGGAACCGCTTTTTCGCCGCCATAGAACCCCTTAGGCGGGCGGGCAAGCTGGGCTACCTCCACTTTGGCCTCCCCCCGTGGACGGAGCCCAAACCGAGGAGCTTTCAGTATTTAGAGCGCTTGGCGGAAAGGGCCCAGGGCTACTGGGTGGCGGTGGAGTTCCGCAACCCCAAGTGGTACGTGGCCTGGGGGTTCGTGAAGAAGGAGCTCCTGCGCCTGGGCCTCATCCACGTGAGCGTGGACGCCCCGCCCCACCCCGAGGCTCCCCCGAGGGTCCTCGAGCCCACCCACCCCGTGAGCGTCCTTCGCTGCCACGGCCGGAACGCCGAAACCTGGAAGGGCCCGCACGCCAAGCCCTACGAGCGCTTCAACTGGCGCTATTCCGAGGATGAGCTCCAGGACCTGGCCCAGGCCACCCGGACCCTGGCGGAAAGGGCCGAGAAGGTCTTCGTGATCTTCAACAACAACTACGGCACCCAAGGGGTGGAGGCTGCCTTGGGGCTTAAGCGGCTTTTAGGCCTCGGCACAAGCCCTTAGGCCCCCTAGACCTCCTCTTCAAAAAGGCCGGGGATGGGCTCCACGTATATCCCTCCCGCCTCCACGCGGACGTAGGGGGCCTGCAGGGGGATGAGCCTTTCGGCCCGGTCCCTCAGCCTCTCCCCCACCCCCCGCACCACCAAGACGTCCTGGGCCCCGGCGTCCAGGATGTCCACCACCTCCCCCACCTGCTTCCCCTCCACGAAAACGGGAAGGCCCATGAGGGCGAAGTAATAGTACTGGCCTTCCTCCAAGGGAGGGAGGTCTTCCACCTTGGCGTAGACCCTGAGGCCTACCAAGGCCTCCGCCAGTTCCCGGGTGGTGACCCCCGCCAGGTGGACCACCACCTCCCCGGCCACCTGGTAGAGGTCCTCCACCGCCCGCCAACCCTGCCCCTCCACGTAGACCCGTTCCAGGTGGGCCACCACGGGCTCCCCCCGGAACTTTAGCCCTCCCTGAAGGGCGTAGGGCGCGCCGAACCGACCGATCTCCACCAGGCGCATACCCCTAGTTTAGCGCACCTCCACCCCCACCTTGCGCTTGGCGTAGGCCCGCACCAGGGTGCGGATGGCCTCAATCACCCGGCCCTGTTTGCCGATAAGCCGCCCCTTGTCCTCCTGGGCCACCTCCACCAGGTAGACGAGGCCCTCCCGGGTGCGCCGCTCTTGGACCCGCACCGCCTCCGGGTGGTCCACCACGCTCCTTGCCAGGTACTCCACCAGGTCCTTCATGGCTCCATGGTACGGGAAAAGGGCGGGGGAGTCCCCGCCCTCGGAAGGGGCCTACCCTACGCTTCCTGCCGGAAAACCCCCGCCTGGCGCAGGAGGCGGCGAGCGGTGTCCGTGGGCTGCGCCCCCACGGAAAGCCAGTACTTGGCCCGCTCCACGTCCACCTTGAGCCAGTCCGGGGTGGTCTTGCGGGGATCGTAGTAGCCGATCTTCTCAATGTACGCCCCGTCCCGCTTCCTGCGGCTATCGGTGACCACGATGCGGTAGTGGGGGTTGTGCTTGGAGCCAAACCGGGAAAGCCTGATCTTGACCATGCTTCTTTTACCTCCTGAAGATTCCCATGAGTCCCCGGCCTTTGCGTTTTTCCAGGGACTTCATCAGGGCCTTGGTTTCCTCAAAGGACTTGATGAAGCGGTTCACCTCTTGGACGGTGGTGCCGCTCCCCTTGGCGATGCGCTTGCGCCGGGAGCCATTCAGGATGCGGGGGTCCTTGCGCTCCTCCGGGGTCATGGAGAGGACGATGGCCTCCAGGCGCTTGATGGCCTTCTCGTCCACCTGGACCCCCGGGGGGAGGGCCTTCCCCATACCGGGGAGCATGCCGAGGATCTCGGAGAAGGAGCCCAAGCGCCGAAGGTTTTGCAGTTGCTTGAGGAAGTCCTCCAGGGTGAGGTCCTTGGCGGACTTGGGAGCTTCCGCCTCGAGGCCCGCCTGCCGCACCCTTTCCGCCAGGGTGGCCACATCCCCCATGCCCAGGATGCGGCTCGCCAGGCGGTCCGGGTAGAAGGGCTCCAGACCTTCCGGGCGCTCGGAAACCCCGGCGAAGTAGATGGGCTTGCCCGTGACGTGCCTCGCCGAAAGGGCCGCCCCGCCCCGGGCGTCCCCGTCCAGCTTGGTGAGGACGAGGCCCGTGACCCCGATGCGCTCGTCAAAGGCCTTGGCCACCCCCAAGGCCTCCTGGCCGGTCATGGCGTCCAGGACCAGGAGGACCTCATCCGGGCGCAGGACCTCCTTGAGGCGGAAGAGCTCGGCCATGAGGGGCTCGTCAATCTGGAGGCGGCCGGCGGTGTCCACCAGGACCAGGTCCCGGGCCTCGAGGCGGGCCTTCTCCTCCACCCGGCGGCGGATGGACTCGGGGGACTCCCCGTCCATCACCTCCAAAACCGGCACTCCCACCTTTTCCCCTAGGAGGCGGAGCTGCTCCCGGGCGGCGGGACGCTGGGTGTCGGCAGCCACCAGGAGGGGGCGGCGCCCCTTGCCCTTGTAGTAGAGGGCGAGCTTGGCGGCGGTGGTGGTTTTGCCCGAGCCCTGAAGCCCCACCAGGAACCATAGGTTCCTGTCCTTGAGGACAGGGAGCCTCGCCTCACCCCCTAGGGCCTCCTTCAGGGCCTCGTACACCGTGGCCAGGATGACCTCCGCCGGGGTGAGGCTTTCCAGGACCTGCTGGCCCAGGGCCCTTTCCCGGACCATTTCCACAAAGCTCCGGGCCACCTCCAGGTTGACATCGGCGTCCATGAGGGCCCGGCGGATCTCCCGGAGGGTGGACTTGAGGTCCTCCTCCGTGATCCGGCCCCGGCCCCGGAGCCGGTCTATGGCTTCTTGCAGTCTTGCCGCTAGCTGGGCAAACATGGCGTGGCGGCCCCCAGGCCGGGCTCCAGGATAGGCCATGCCCCTTGAGCGTGTCAACCTCAATTTTTCCTACATTTCTAGCGGGCTAGGTTGACGGGGCGGGGGCCAGGGAATACCCTGGAAAAGGTTATGTTAGGGCCCTTGCCCTCGAGTCCTTGGCGCTGAGGGCCGCCCACGGGCGGCCTTCAGCCGGAAAGGAGGCCGCCTGTGGAAACCACCCTTTCCCCCCTGCTTCAAGCCCTGGAAGAGGGCGATACCCTGAAGCTCAAAAGCCTCCTGGAAGAGGCCCACCCCCAGGACCTTCTGGCCCTTTGGGACGAGCTCAAGGGCGAGCACCGCTACGTCCTCCTCACCCTCTTGCCCAAGGACAAGGCGGCGGAGGTCTTCTCCAACCTTCCCCCGGAAACCCAGGCGGAGTACCTCAAGACCCTCCCCCCCTGGCGCACCCGGGAGCTTCTGGAGGAGCTCTCCCTAGACGACCTGGCCGACGCCCTCCAGGCGGTGGAGGAGGAGGACCCCGAGCTTTACCGCAAGCTCGTGGAGGGGCTGGACCCCAAGACCCGGGCCGAGGTGGAGGAGCTCACCCAGTACGAGGAGGACGAGGCGGGCGGCCTCATGACCCCCGAGTACGTGGCGGTGCGGGAGGGGATGACGGTGGAGGAGGTCCTCCGCTTCCTGCGCCGGGCGGCACCCGATGCCGAAACCATCTACTACCTCTACGTGGTGGACGAGTCGGGCCGGCTCAAGGGGGTGCTCTCCCTGCGGGACCTCATCGTGGCTGACCCCAGGACCAGGGTGCGGGAGATCATGAACCCCAAGGTGGTCCACGTGCGCACGGACACCGACCAGGAGGAGGTGGCCCGCCTCATGGCCGACTACGACTTCACCGTCTTGCCCGTGGTGGACGAGGAAGGGCGCCTGGTGGGTATCGTCACGGTGGACGACGTCCTGGACGTGTTGGAAGAGGAGGCCACGGAGGACATCCACAAGCTCGCCGCCGTGGACGTGCCCGACCTCGTCTACAGCCAAGCCTCCCCCATCGCCCTGTGGCTTGCCCGGGTGCGTTGGCTCGTCATCCTCATCCTCACGGGGATGGTGACGAGCTCCATCCTCCAAGGCTTTGAAAGCCTCCTGGAGGCGGTGACCGCCCTGGCCTTTTACGTGCCCGTGCTCCTGGGCACCGGGGGGAATACCGGCAACCAGTCGGCCACCCTCATCATCCGCGCCCTGGCCACCCGGGACCTGGACCTCAAGGACTGGCGGAAGGTGCTCCTCAAGGAGAGCCTGGTGGGAAGCCTTCTGGGCCTCACCCTGGCCGCTTTGCTCCTCGGCAAGGTGGTGCTGGACGGGCACGCCGCCCTGGCCCCGGTGGTGGGCCTCGCCCTCTTTCTCCTGGTGCTTTTCGCCAACCTGGTGGGGGCCATGCTCCCCGTGGTCCTAAGGCGGCTTGGGGTGGACCCCGCCCTGGTTTCCAACCCCTTGGTGGCCACCCTTTCCGACATCTCCGGGCTCCTCATCTACCTCTCCGTGGCCCGGCTCCTCTTGAACCTAGAATGAGGCGGCTTCGCATGGTGGTGGAGTGGTCCAGGGGAAGCCCCCTGCGCTATGCCTTCAAAGAAGGAAAGCTTGTCCCCGTGGGGCAAGACGCCCCGGCCCCGGTGAACTACGGCTTCATCCCGGGCCTCCTCAACCCCGCCGACGGGGAGGAGGTGGACGCCTGCTACCTGGGCCCACCCCTCTCCCCAGGCACCGAGGCGGAAGGGTTCCTCCTAGGCATGGTGGCCCTTTCCGACGGGGACCACAAGCTCGTGCTTGCGCCTGAACCAAGCGCCCTGGACCAAGAAGCGTTAGCGCCCCTCCTCGCCTGGTTTGCGCCCGAGCGCAGGCCCACCCTCCTGGGGGACGAGGAGGCTTGGGCCTGGCTCAGGGGGCTTGGGGAAGGATGAGCATGGCGTCCCCCAAGGAGTAGAAGCGGTACCCCTCGGCCACCGCCAAGCGGTAGGCCTCTAGGGTCCGCTCCCGCCCCAAGAAGGCGGCCACCAGCATGAGCAAGGTGGAGCGGGGCAGGTGGAAGTTGGTGAAGAGGGCGTCTATGGCCCGGAAGGTGTAAGGGGGGCGGATGAAGAGCCGGGTTTCCCCCGCTCCCGGAACCACCCCATCCCCCTCCCGCCAAGCGCTTTCCAAGGCCCGCACCACCGTGGTGCCCACCGCCACCACCCGCCGCCCCTCGGCCCTGGCGCGGTTCACCGCCCGGGCCGTTTCCTCGGGGATTTCAAAGGGCTCGGCGTGCATCTCGTGCTTGGCCACGTCCCCCTTGACGGGGCGGAAGGTGCCGGGGCCCACGTGGAGGGTAAGGAAGCAAAGCTCCACCCCCATGGCCTCCAAGCGGGCCAGAAGCTCGGGAGTGAAGTGAAGCCCAGCGGTGGGGGCGGCCACCGACCCCGGGCGCTTGGCGTACACGGTCTGGTAGCGCTCCAGGGGGATCTGGGCCTTGATGTAGGGGGGCAGGGGCACCTCCCCCACCTCCAAAAGGTGGGCGGCGAGGTCCCCCTGGAACCGGAGAAGCCGCACCCCATCGGGCTCTACCCCCACCACCTCCGCCTCCAAACCCTCCACGGGCCTTAGGTCCTTGGGGGAAAGGAGGCGAAGCCTTGTGCCCACGGGCGCCCTGCGGGCGGGGCCCAAGAGGGCCTCCCAGAGGCCCGGGGCCTTTTCCCGCACCAAGAGGATCTCCACCCGGCCCCCCGTGGGCTTCTGGGAGAGGAGGCGGGCGGGGATCACCTTGCTCTCGTTGAAGACCAGGACGTCCCCGGGCCGCAGGAACTCGGGAAGGTCCCGCACCCGCCGGTGCTCCACGCTAAAAGGGCCTTCCCGGTAGACCACCATCATCCGGGCGGCGTCCCGGGGCTCCGCCCCCGCTTGGGCGATCTGCTCGGGGGGCAGGTGGTAATCGTAGAGGTCAAGCTCGCTCATCCTGCGTTTTTAGGCTCCATGAAGGGGTTGGGGATGTCCGGGAGGTGGACGAAGCGGTCCACGGCGTCAATGAGCTTCTGGGCCGTGGTTTCGCGGAAGGCGATGACCTCCACCCGGATCCCCCGCTCCATGAGGACCTCGAGGATCTCCACGAAGTCCCCGTCCCCGCTCCCCAGCACCACCACGTCCAGATAGGGCATGAGCCGCACCATGTCCGCGGCGATGCCCATGTCCCAGTTCCCCTCGTAGATGGGCTTGCCCCCCTCCCCCACCTCCTTCACCGTGAGGTACATGCGCCGCACCCGGTAGCCGATGGTGGAAAGCTTGTAAATAAAGGGCCAAGCGGAGGTGTCCCCCTCCTTTTCCACCACATAGGCGGTGGCCCGCACCAAGCGCCTTCCCCCCACGGCGAAGCGGAGGAGGCTTTCAAAATTCACGTTCCGCTCGTAGTAGTCCCGGGCAGAGTGGTAGAGGTTTTGCGTGTCCACGAAGACGCCGACCCGCTGCTCGGGGTGGTGGCCAAGGGGCTCCATCGCCTCCATCATACCTAGCCGGCGTTTCTAAGCCCCGCCGCCACCCCGAGGAGGGAAAGGAGAAGCGCCCGCCTAAGGGCATCGTCCTCCCGGCCCCCGGGGGCCCGGTAGCGGGCAAGGAGCTCCACCTGCACGAAGTTGATGGGGTCCACATAGGGGTTCCTGAGGCCGATCTGCCTGTCCAGGGTCTTCTGGTTGTGGAGGAGGGGGGCCTCAAAGATGGCCTCCAGGAGCGCCACGGTTTTGCGGTACTCCTCCGCCAGGTGGTGGTACAAGCCCTGGAGCCCCTCGGGCACCAGCCTGAGGTAAAGCTCGGCGATGCCCAAGTCCGCCTTGGCCAAGGCCATGGCGGCGCTTTCCAAGGTGGTGGCGAAGAAGGGCCACTCCCGGTACATCTCCTGGAGCAGGGAAAGGGGTAAGGCCTCCAAGGCGGAGAGCCCGTACCAACCCGGCAGGAGAAGGCGCACCTGGGTCCAGGCCATGACCCAGGGGATGGCCCGGAGGTCCCGGATGTCCCGCACCCGGCCGTGGCGGTAGACGGGCCGGCTGGCGATGGGGAGTTCGCCGATCTCGCGAATGGGGGTAAAGGCCTCAAAGAAGGGGAAAAACCCCTCCTGGGAGAGGAGGGCCCGGTAGCGCTCCATGCTCCTCTCCCCCGCCTCCCAAAGCGCCTCCCGCCAATGGGCCTTGGGCTCCACCCCGTCCCCCAAGGCGGCCTGGGCGAAGTGGTAAAGGAGTTGCTCCAGGTGCCGCACGGCCAGGTCCGGGTGGGCGTAGCGGTCCGCCAAGGCCTCCCCCTGCTCCGTGAGGCGCAGGCGGTGGCCCACGCTCTTGGGCGGGAGGCCCGCGATGGCCCGCCCCGCCGGCCCCCCGCCCCGGGCGGTGGAGGTGCCCCGCCCGTGGAAGAAGAAGACGGGGATCCCTTCCGCTTCCCCCACGGCGTGGAGGGCCTCCTGGGCCTGGTAGAGGGCCAGGTTGGCCATGAGAAACCCGGCGTCCTTGTTGGAGTCGGAGTAGCCGATCATCACCTCCACCCCGCCCCTCGCCTGGGCGTGGGCCCGGAAGACGGGGTTGGCCAAGAGGCGCCTTAAGACCTCAGGAGCCCGCTCCAGGTCCTCCAGGGTTTCAAAGAGGGGGACCACGTCAAAGGGGAGGGGTTTCCCGGGGCGGTAAAGCCCCACCTCCCGGGCCAGGAGGAAGACGGCGAGGAGGTCGGCGGGGTGGTGGGTCATGGAAACCACGTGGGCCCCCTTGTCCCCCCAGGCCCGAAGGGCCCCCAGGGCCACCCTTAGCGCCTCGCCTTGCGGCGCCTCCCCCACGGGCAGAAGGGGGCGGGCGGTTTGGAGCTCTTGGGTGAGGAGGGCTTCCTTTTCCTCCGGGGAGAGGGCCAGGAAGTCCGGGTGGACCCCGCCCAGGCGGAGAAGCTCTGCGGCGGCCTCCAGGAGCTTGCCCGACTCCTCCCTCAGGTCCAAGGGGGCAAGCTCCAGACCGAAGGCGGAAAGCCGCGCCTCCAAGGGCTGCAAAAAGGCCTGCACCACCTGGGTAAGCCCCACCCCCTCCAGGCCCTTTTCCGCCACCCTTAGGGCCCGGGAAAGCCCTTCGGTGGAAAGGGCCTCCCCTTCCAAGGCCCGGTAAAGGGCGGCGAAGTAGCGGCGGTAAGGCTCCCCGGGAAAGCGCTCCACCCCTTCCCCCCCTTCCCGCACCTCCTTGGGCACGGGAATGCGGGCCTCGGAAAGGGAGAGGTCCCGCACCAAGGCCTCCAACTCCTCCAGGTACCGCCCCTTGGCCACCTCCCGGGCGTAGCGGCTGGCGAAGGCGGTGACCTCGGGGGTGACGAAGGGGTTCCCGTCCCGGTCCCCACCTATCCAGCTACGGAAGCGCACGGGGCTCTTGAGCCGGGGGCGCTTGCCGTAGACCCGTTCTAGGGCAGCCTCGAGGCCCGCCACCACCTTGGGAATGGCCCGCCACAGGGTGGTGGGCAGGTAGTAAAGCCCTCCCTTGATCTCGTCCTCCACGCTGGGTCGCGCCTTGCGCACCTCCTCCGTGGCGTAGAGGAGGACAACCCGGGCCAGAAGGCGCTCCCGGTCCCCTCCTTCCAACTCCTCCTGAAGCCTTTCCAAGTGGTGCCGGAGGGTGCGGCGGCGGGTTTCCGTGGGGTGGGCGGTGAAGGTGAGGAGGAGCTCCAGCCGGTTCAGGTGGGCCTCCGCCTCCTCCAGGGAGAGGCCCCGCTCCTTCAGGGCCTTGGCCAGGGCCAAAAAGCCCTCGGGCCTAGGGTTTTCCAAGGTCTCCCCTTCCGCCCTCAGGCGGTTCACCCGCACCCGGTGGCGTTCCTCCGCCAGGTTCACCAGGTGGAAGTAGTGGGTGAAAGCCCGCACCAAAGCCTCCATCTCCTCCACGGGCATGCGCTCCACCCGCCGGGAAAGGGCCTCGGCCGCAGCCCTGTCCCCTTGGCGCCTGGCCTTGGAAAGGAGGCGCACCTCCTCCACCAAGGCGAAGAAGCGCTCCCCGGAAACCTTCCTTATCGCCTCCCCAAGGAGGCGGCCCAGGAGGTCCACCTCGGCCTTTAGGAGCTCAAAGGGGTCGTTCACGGCTCCTCCCAGACGTAGGGGCTTAGGGAAACGGGCTTGCCGCCTTCCAAGACGAGCTCCGCGGCGTGGAGGCGCGCCTTGCCCTGGGCGGCGCGGAAAGGCTGGGGGCGGCCGGTGAGGAAGCGGGCCAGGAAGGTTTCTATCTCCCCCCCGATGATGGACTGGTAGGTGCCGGTCATCCCCACGTCGGTCTGGTAAAGCGTCCCCTTGGGAAGCCGCATGGCGTCCAGGGTAGGGACGTGGGTGTGGGTGCCGAGGACGGCGGACACCCGGCCATCCAGGTAGTGGGCCAGGGCCATCTTCTCGCTGGTGGCCTCGGCGTGCACCTCCACAAGGACATAGTCCGCCTTCTCCTCCCGCAAAAGGGCGTCCAGGGCGCGGAAGGGGTCGTCCAGGGGGTCCATGAAGACCCGGCCCATGACCTGAACGAAGAGGAGGCTTTCCCCGTTCACCTCAAGCCGCCACCACCCCCGCCCAGGGGTGCCCGGAGGGTAGTTGAGGGCCCGCACCACGGGCTCCCTTTCCAAAAGCTCGTAGACCTCCTTGTGGTCCCAGGCGTGGTTCCCCAAGGAAACGAGGTCTACCCCCGCCTCCCGCAAAAGGCGGTAGGCGCGCTTGTCTAGGCCTTTTCCCTTGGCGGCGTTCTCCCCGTTGGCGATGACCAGGTCGTACCGGTGGCGGATATCGGGCAGGTGGAGGCTCACCGCCCGCAGGCCCGGTTCCGCCATCACGTCCCCGATGAATAAAACCCGCATGGGGGCATTATATGGCCCCCATGCGGTCTTTGAGGTCTAACCTACCTTGATGTAGCCGTGGGTTGGGGGGAGAAGGAAGGCCTTGCCCTCCCGGTGTCAAGGGGTCAGGCGGCGCTTCGCTTCTGCAAGAAGTAGACCACGGCGTAACCGATCCCCGCCAGAATGAGAAGGGGGATGGCGTAGACGAGGAGCGTCCAGATGAGCCCCGAAAGCGCCAACAAGACCTTGCCCAGGAAGGAGAAGACCCACCCCCCCACCCAGAGGGCGAGGAGGACCCCCACCACCACCAAAAGGCCCAAAACCACCCACTCCAGGATGTCCCGCAGGCTCCGTTCCATGCCCTAAGCATACACTGGAAAGGTGGAACGCTACCGGTTGGAAGAGGGCGTGGTGGTGGGCCGCAAAGCCCTGCCCCAAGGGGACCTCCTCCTCCGCTTCGTCACGCCCAAGGGGAGCCTCGAGGCCATCGCCAAGAAGGGCCTCAGGCCCACGGGGCGCTCGGGGCGGCTCTCCCTCTTCCACCACGTGCGCTTCCAGGTCTATGCCAAAAAGGAAGGCCTCCCCACCCTGACCCAGGCGGAGCTTTTGGGAAAGCTTTTTGGCCTGGAAGAACCCCGCCGTTACCTCTACGCCTCTTTTCTAGCCGAGCTCGCCTACCGCTTGGCCTCCCCGGAGGCCGCCCCCAAGGTCTACCCCCTTTTCGTCTCCGGGCTAAGGGGCATCGCCAAGCACGAAAACCCCCTCCTGCCCCTGGTCTGGGCGGGGTGGCGGGTGGTGAAGGCAGGGGGGCTTGCCCCTCACCTCCTGGGCCCCGGGCTCCACCTGAAGGAGGGGCGCCTGGCCGAGGAGGGGGTGTACCTGGGGGAAAAGGGGGTGGAGGCCCTAAGGGCCATCCTCCACCTCCCCGGGGGGGAAGCCCTAACCTACCTGGAAGAAGCCCCCTTGGAGAGGCTTCTCCTGGCGCTCAAGCACCACGCGGAGGAAACCCTCGGCCCCCTGAGGAGCGCGGACCTCCTATAGGGGCTTGATCTCCAGGATGGTGTAGACCTGGGCGCCCTTCTTGCCCCGGATCTCCACCACGTCCCCCACCTTCTTGCCCAAAAGGGCCTGGCCCAGGGGGGATTCGTCGGAGATCTTCCCGCTGAAGATGTCCGCCTCGTGGCTCCCCACGATGGCCAGGGAAAGCCTCTCCCCCGCCTCGGTTTCCAGCTCCACCTGGCAGCCGAGGGCCACCTGGTCGTAGGAGCCATTCTCCACCACCACCGCCCGGGCCAGAAGGTCTTCCAGCTGGGCGATGCGGGCCTCGTTCTGCCACATGGCCCTGCGGGCCTCGTCGTACCCGGCGTTCTCCCTAAGGTCGCCCTCCTCGAGGGCCTGCTCAAAGTCGGCGGAAATCTCCTGCCGCTTGGTGGTCTTCAGGTGGTGTAGCTCCTCCTGAAGGCGCCTAAAACCTTCGGGAGTGAGGTAAACCGGCTTCTTCATGCGCATCCCTCCGGGTAAAAAGGGGCACCAGCCCAAGGCCTTGGGCTGGCGGTACCGCTATTTAGTATAGCAGGCGGGAAGAAACGCCTCCACCAGGGGGAGAAGGGCCTCCTCGGGCTTCCCTGCGGGCAAAAGGCCCACCCCGCTTCCCGCAAGGAGAAGGGTGCCCAAAAGCTCCCCTGGCCGAAGGTAGGCCCGCACCACCCGAAAGCCTAGCTCCCTCGCCTTCTCGGCCACCTTCTCCCGGGTGATGCCCTCGAGACCCCCTTCCAGCACGTAAAGCGTGCCCTCGCGGAAGAGGAGGGGGCTCGTGCGGCTTCCGTCCACCACGTGCCCCCAGGCGTCCAAGAGGAGGCCTTCCAAGGCCCCCTGCGCCGCCGCCCAGGCCTGGGCCAGGCGGTAGGGGAGGTAGTTCCCCGTCTTGTAGCGGGCGAGGTCGGGGTGGACGCGGTAGGGGGTGAGGACCACCTTCACCCCTTCCCGGTAGAGGCTTGGGGGCAGAGGGGCAAAGGGCCGGGCCTCGGCCAGCCGCACCCCCTCCCCCAGGGTCAGGCGCACCCGGAGGCAGGGCGTTTGGGGAAACGCCGCAAGGAGCTCCTCAAGATCCTGGAGGAAGGCCTCGTCGCCCGGGTAGGGGAGCCCCAAGGCCGAGGCGTGGCGGCGGAGGCGGGAGAGGTGCGCCTCCAGCCACAGGGGCACACCCCCCTCCACCCGCAGGGTGGTGAAGACGCTCGCCCCGTGGTAGAAGAAGGCCTCGGGCAAGGGGCCGGTGAAGGGTTCGCCGTTTAAAAGCCTCATCCCACCTCCAAGAAACGCGCCAAAAGCTCCATCCCCCAAGGGGAGAGGATGCTCTCCGGATGGAACTGGACGCCAAAGGCCCTCCTCCCGTCCCAAAGGGCCATGGGCACGCCGTCTTCCGTCCAGGCGAGGAGGCGGAGGCGGGGGGGAAGGCGCCTGAGGGCCAAGGAGTGGTAGCGGGCGAAGGGCAAGGGGTTGGGGAAGCCCTGAAAGAGGGCTTCCCCAGTATGGAAAACGGCGTGGGCCTCCCCGTGCACCGGGGCCTCCCGGTAAAGCTCCGCCCCCAGGACCACCCCCAGGGCCTGGTGGCCGAGGCAGACCCCGAGGAAGGGAATACCCTCCGCCAAAGCCCTTTCCGTCCACGCCAGGACCTGGCCCGCCGTATAGGGGTCCTTGGGCCCCGGGCCCACCACCAGGTGGGTGAAGCCCGAAAGGCAGGGGGCCTCCTCCTGGTCCACCACGTGGACCTCCGCCCCCAGGGCCGAGAGGTAGTCCACCAGGTTGTAGCTAAAGGAATCCCGGTTTTCCAAAAAGAGCACCCGGGCCCGAAGCCGCCGGGGAGGAGGGGGAGGGCTCCAGGCGGCCTGGGGCTTAGGGGGCCTAGGGGCTTTCCCCGGCTTCCCCCGCTCCAGGGCCAGGAGGAGGCTTTGCGCCTTGTGGAGGGTTTCCTCGTACTCCCTTTCGGGGTCCGAGGCGATGACGATGCCCGCCCCGGCGGAAAAGAGGACCTCTTCCCCCACCCTTTGGAAGGAGCGGATGAGGATGTTGAAGTCCGCCCCCCGGCCCGAAACGTAGCCCAGGCTTCCCGTGTAGGCCCCCCGGGGCACGGGCTCCAGGTCCCGGATGGCCTCCATCACCGTGCCCTTGGGGGCCCCGGTGATGGTGCCCCCGGGGAAGAGGCTTCGGAAGACCTCCCCCAAGGGGGCGCGGGTGTACCCCTCCACCTCGGAAACCAGGTGCATCACGTGGGCGTAGCGCTCCACGGTGAAAAGCTCCCGCACCCTCACCGTCCCCGGCAGGGCCACCCGGGCCAGGTCGTTGCGCAGGAGGTCCACCAGCATGGCGTGCTCGGCCCGCTCCTTGGGCGAGGCCAAAAGCTCCGCCTCCAAGGCCAGGTCCTCCGCTTCCGTCCTTCCCCTAGGCCGCGTGCCGGCGATGGGCCGGGCGAGGAGGCGGCCTCCCACCTTCTGGAATAGCCGTTCCGGGCTCCCCGAGACCACGGCCCACCCTTCCCCCTCCAGAAGGCCCATGAAAGGGGAAGGGTTCAGGGCCCGGAGTCGGGCGTAGAGGAGGAGGGGGTCCACGGGGCCCAAGAGGCGGAAGCGGTGGGAAAGGTTCACCTGGTAGACCACCCCGGCCCGGATCCTTTCCTGCACCTCCGCCACCCCCTTAAGGAAAGCCGCCTTGGGGAAGTCCGAGACCAGGGGGTGGTGGGGCAAGGGCGGCGGGGTGTAAGGAGAGGGGCGTAAGGGGAAAGAGGGGCGCTCCACAAGCCGCCCCTCCAAAAGGGCGTACCCCTCGGGGTAGTAGAAGAAGGCCGCCTCGGGGAGGCCAGGCAAGGGGTCGTGGGCGGGCAGGCCCAGGTGGCGGGCGAACTCGTAGGCGAAAAAGCCCACCCAAGCGGGGAAAAACCCCTTCCCCAAACCCCTTTCCAGGTAGCCGAAGAGGTCCAGGGCCTCCCCCACCCGCTTCCCGTCCAGGTAAAGCCGGCCCTCCAGGACCTCGAGGCGGTGCCGGGGCCTTACGCCCAGGAGGGAGAGGCGGGCGAAAGGGGTGCGGAAACCCAAGGACTCCAAAAGGGCAGGGCGAAGCCCCTCCTCCCGCGCCGCTTGGTAAAGGGCCAGCACGGCCCCGAGTATACTCAAGGAGATGGTCAAACACCGCTTCACGCTAGAGGCCTACCACAAAGCCTACGAGGCGGGGGCGCTTCCCGAACGGGTGGAACTTCTGGAGGGGGAGGTTTACGCCGTGTCGCCCATGGGGAAAAAGCACATCCGTTACCTTATTCACCTGACCAAGGTCTTCAGCGAAACCTTCGGCGAGGAAGCCTTGGTGGTTTCCCAAATACCCCTGCAACTCTCCGAGGTGTCGGAACCCGAACCCGATCTCCTGCTCCTGATGCCCCCCGAAGACCGCTACGACCGCCGCCCCCCTACCGCCAAGGATGCCCTCTTGGTGGTGGAAATCGCCGACACCACCTTGGTCCAAGACCGCACCCTGAAGCTTCCCCTCTACCAGAAGGCAGGGGTGCCGGAAATCTGGATCGTGAACCTGGTGGAGGAGGTCCTGGAGGTCTTCGCCTTCCCCCATTACTTGGAAGAGCGTTACCCCAAAGGGGAGAGGGTAGCCCCCAAGGCCTTCCCCAAGAGGCCCCTCGCCTGGTGGGTTTAGCCCCGCACCGCCCGCAAGGGAAGCCCCTCCGCCCTGGCCCAGGCCTCCCAGGCCTCAGGGGACTTCTCCCGGAAAAAGTCCAAAAGCTTCCGATAAGCCGGGTTTTCCGGGGTAGCGGGGGAAAAGGCCATGCCCAAGAGCTCCGGAAGCCCTGCCTTTTCGCAAAAGCGCGCCCAAAGGTGGGGCTCCAGGGCGGCCAGGGCCACCTCGCCCCCTTGGGCGGGGTAGACGCCGTAGCAGAGGACCGAGCCGTCCAGGAAGGGGATGGGCGGGTAGGCCACGGCCCGCACCGCCTCGGAGAGGGCCACCTCGTACACCCCGCCCCCCAGGAGAAGCCCCTTGAGGGCGGCGAGGGCCAGGGCGTAGGCCCCGGCCAGGTCGGCGAACTGGAAGGCCCGCCAGGGAAAGCGGCCCAAAAGCCCCGCCTCCGCCAGATAGGTGAGGTCGTGCCCGGGATCTTCGCCTTCCGGGTAGCCGCGAAGCCGGGCGTAGACCAAGCGTGGGTTCCGCTTGAGGAGGACCTCCGGGCCCAGGCCGAGCCGCTCCATCGCCCCGGGGCGGTTGGACTCTAAGAGGATGGCCGCCTCCGCCGCCAGGGCAAGGAGCGCCTCCCGTCCCTCCGCGGCCTTCAGGTCCAGGACCCGCACCTCCTTCCCCCCATTCAGGAAGCGGTAGGCCTCGGGGGCCAGGGCCCGCAAGGGGTCGCCCCCCGGGGGCTCCACCTTGACCACGGGGAAGCCCAGGTCTAGGAGGAGCTTTCCCGCCAAAGGCCCCGGCAGGAGGCGGGTGAGGTCCAGGACCTTACCGGGGGGCCATGCGCAAGGCGCCATCCAACCGGACCACCTCCCCATTCAGCATGGGGTTTTCCAGGATGTGGAGGACCAGAAGGGCGTACTCCTCCGGGCGCCCCAGGCGCCTTGGGAAGGGCACCTGCTCCGCCAAGGAGGCCTTGGCCTTCTCGGGAAGGCCCTGAAGGAGGGGGGTGTCAAAGAGGCCCGGGGCGATGGCCACCACCCGGATGCCCCATTCGGCGAGCTCCCGGGCGGCGGGCAGGGTGAGGGCCACCACGCCCCCCTTGCTGGCGGCGTAGGCCGCCTGGCCGATCTGCCCCTCGTAGGCGGCCACGCTGGCGGTGTTTACGATGACGCCCCGTTGCCCCTCCCCGTCGGGCGGGTTCTCCCGCATGGCCCAGGCCGCCAGGCGGAGGACGTTGAAGGTGCCCACCAGGTTCACCTCCAGCACCTTCCGGAAGGCCTCGAGGTCATGGGGGCCCTCCCGGCCCAGGATCTTCTGGGCAAGGCCGATGCCCGCGGCGTTCACCACGGCGAAAAGGGGCCCGCCCTCCCCCGCCAGGGCCACCGCCCTCGCCACGTCCGCCTCCTCCCGCACGTCCCCTTCCACATAGAGGAGGTCCTCCTCCCCCCGCTTGAGGTCCAGGACCACCACCCGGTAGCCCCTCGCCCTCAGGGCCAAGGCGGCGGCCCACCCAAGCCCCGAGGCCCCACCCGTCACCAAGGCGCTCCGCTCCATACCCGCCTCCTAAAGCCTCTGGATCACCGTGGCCGTGGCCTGGCCGTGGCCGATGCACATCACCTGGAGGCCGAGTTCCCCGTCCCGCCTCTCCAGCTCGTGGAGGAGCTTGGTCATGAGGATAGCCCCCGTGGCCCCCAGGGGGTGGCCCAAGGCGATGGCCCCCCCGTTGGGGTTCACCCTCTCGGGGTCCGGGTTGAACTCCTTGAGAAAGGCCAGGACCACGCTGGCGAAGGCCTCGTTCACCTCTATCACGTCCAGGTCACGGAGGGAAAGCCCCGCCCGCTCCAGGGCCTTCCGGGTGGCGGGGAGGATCTCCAAAAGTTGCAGGGTGGGGTCCCCCGCCACCACCACCCGGGCGAGGAAGCGGGCCCGGGGCCTAAGGCCCAAGGCCTGGGCCCTTTCCTTTTCCCCCAGGAGGAGGGCCGCCGCCCCGTCGGAGATCTGGCTGCTATTGCCAGCGGTGAT
The DNA here is from genome assembly GCF_022760925.1 of Thermus hydrothermalis. Lineage (NCBI taxonomy): Bacteria > Thermotogati > Deinococcota > Deinococci > Thermales > Thermaceae > Thermus > Thermus hydrothermalis. The sequence continues at coordinate 64,366 of NZ_JAKTNT010000006.1, forward strand.
GAGGCCATCTTCCAGGAAGGCGGGCTTGAGGGCTAAGAGCTTCTCCAGGCTCGTGTCCGGGCGGATGCCCTCGTCCCGATCTAGGAGAAAAGGCTTTCCCTCGGGGTCCAGGCCGGTGAGGGGGACCAGCTGCCCAAGGAAGCGGCCCTCCTCCGTGGCCCTTTGCGCCCGGCGGTGGGAGAGGAGGCTCCACTCATCCAGGTCCCGCCGGGAAAACCCGTAAAGCCGGGCGATGCGCTCGGCGCTTTCCCCTTGGTGGATGAGCGCATACTTCTGGAAAAGGGCGGGGTTTAGCGTGTGGAAGCCGCCCCCGATGTCCGAGAACATGGGGGCCCGGGTCATGCTCTCCACCCCACCGGCGATGGCGAAGTCCAGGTCCCCGGCGGCGATGGCCTGGGCGGCGAAGTGCACCGCCTGCTGGCTTGAGCCGCACATGCGGTTGAGGGTCACCGCCGGCACCTCCTTGGGCAGGCGGGAAAGGAGCACCCCAAGCCGCCCCACGTTGGCCCCCTGTTCCCCCGCCTGGGTCACGCACCCCGTGACCACGTCCTCCACCCGGGTGGGGTCCAGGCCGCTTCGCGCCAGGAGGGCGTTCAGGACCTCGGCGTACAGGGCATCGGGCCGCCACTCCCTAAGGGCCCCGTTCCGCTTGCCGATGGGGGTGCGCACCGCCTCGAGGATCACCGCTTCCCTCATGTCCGCCTCCTATGCCCCTCCCCTCCTCTATATGCCCAACATCCGCCTGTAAAGCTGCCCTACTTAGGAGCCCAGTCTACCAGAAGCCCGCCCGGAGCACCTTGAACTAAAATCCCCCGATCAGCCCCTCCCCTAGCCCGCCTAGAGTTTTTAGGAATGCCAGTGAACCAACCCCTTCTCTCAACCCCTGGATGCGCCCACCTCTTGACGCTCCCTGCCTCGGGTACTACACTAACCCTTGCGCGCCGGGGAGTAGCGCAGCCTGGTAGCGCACACGCTTGGGGTGCGTGTGGTCGTCGGTTCAAATCCGGCCTCCCCGACCAAAAGGCCCCGCCCAAGGGCGGGGCCCAAGCTTATTTCAAAGCCTCGCGCAAAACCCGCAGGTTGTCCGCCACAGGCCTTTCGTTGAAGAGGGCGCTCCCCGCCACCGCCACGTCGGCACCTGCCTGGTACACCTCCCCCACGGTCTTTGGGTTCACCCCTCCGTCCACCTCGAGGAGGCAGGCGGGGTTCAGCCTATCCCTAAGGGCCTTGAGCCTTCTAAGCCGCTCGGTGGAGGTGGGGATATACTTCTGCCCGCCAAACCCCGGGTTCACGCTCATGAGGAGGGCCAGGTCCAGGTAGGGGAGAAGGGGTTCAAAGGCCTCGAGGGGGGTTCCGGGGTTGATGGCGAGCCCGGCCTTCTTGCCCAGTTCCTTGATGCGCTCCACCGCCCGGTGGGGGTGGTAGGTGGCCTCCACGTGGACGGTGATGTGGTCCGCCCCCGCCTGGGCGAAGTCCTCGAGGTAGCGCTCGGGGTTCACGATCATAAGGTGCACATCCAAGGGCAAGGAGGTCGCCCGGCGCACCGCCTCCACCACAAGGGGGCCAAAGGTGAGGTTGGGGACGAAAACCCCGTCCATCACGTCCAGGTGTATCCAGTCCACCCCAGCCCTCTCCGCCTCCTGGACGACCTCCTTCAACCTACCGAAATCGGCTGTGAGAATAGAAACGGCGAAGCGCACGAAAAAACTATACCCCCTCCTCAGCGACGCACCCAACGGTACGCCAAGGCCAAAGCCAAAATCATTAGCGAAAGCAAGAGGAGCTCCGCCAAAACCGCCTGAAAACCTGGATGGTCCAGGGAAAAGGGAAACTTCTGGAGCCCCTCGGCAGTCACCACCAAGATGCGCCGTACCCCCGCAATCACCCCGATGATAAGGAAGGGTTCCACCTGAAGTTGACCTTCCTTGGCAAAACGCACCAGGGTGTAAAGGATTTCCGCCATCATTAGGGCGAGGAGAACGCGGTCCAAAAGAAAAACAGCCAGCTTGCCCCCTTCACCACCCAGGAGAAGCGCAACCCCCTCCACCACCGCTGCGGCCAAAAGGTAGGCTGCACCCAAAACGACCAATACCCCCGCAAAGAGGTAAATCACTGCCTCCGCGCGGGGGAAAAAGCGATAAAACCCCTCCATGGAGAAAGGATAGCCTCGAGGACACCCTTCACCTAGGAGGGAGAAGCTCGTGTGATTACACCAGCTCTAGAAGGGCTTCCGCCACCCGCTCTGGCGTAAAGCCCAGGCGCTCGTAGACCTCGGGGTAAGGGGCGCTGGCCCCGAAGCGGTCCAGGCCCACCACCTTGTGGGCGTACCGCTCCCAACCCAAGGAGGCCCCCGCCTCCACCGCCACCACGGGGAGGCCCGGGGGCAGGACCGCCCTGCGGTACGCCTCGGGCTGGGCCTCAAAGAGCTCCAGGCAAGGCAGGCTCACCACCCGCACCCCAACGCCCTGCTCCCTCAGAAGGTCCCTCGCCTTCAAGGCCAGGTGGACCTCGCTCCCCGTGGCCAAAAGCACCCCTTGGGGCTTCTCGGCGTCTTCCAGGACGTACCCGCCCCGCAAAAGCCCCTTGGCCTTCTCGGGGGAAAGGAGGGGCACCGCCTGGCGGGTGAGGACCAAGGCGGTGGGGCCCTCCTTCCTTTTCAGGGCCACCTGCCAGGCGTAAAAGGTCTCGTAGGCGTCGGCGGGACGGACCACCCAAAGCCCCGGCATGGCCCTAAGGCTCATCAGGTGCTCTATGGGCTGGTGGGTGGGCCCGTCCTCCCCTAAGGCGATGGAGTCGTGGGTGAAGACGAACACCGTGGGGGTTTCCATGAGGGCGGCGAGGCGGATGGCGGGGCGCATGTAGTCGGAAAAGACCAGAAAGGTGCCCCCATAGGCCCGGTAGCCCCCGTGGAGGTTAAGCCCGTTCAGGATGGCCCCCATCCCGTGCTCCCGCACCCCAAAGCGCAGGTAGCGCCCCGTGGGGTTTTGCGGGGAGAAGTCCTCCATGCCCTCGGCCTTGGTGTTGTTGGAGGGGGTAAGGTCGGCGCTACCCCCCAGGAGTTCGGGCATGCGGGGAGCGAGGAGGTCCAGGACCTTGCCGCTCGCCGCCCGGGTGGCCAGGGGTTTGTCAAAGGTAGGGGGCTCCTCCGGCAACGGGGGAAGCTCCCCTTGGAGGCGGCGGAGAAGCTCTTGGTACAGGTCCGGGTACGCCCGGGCGTAGGCCTCTAAGGCGCGTTCCCACGCCTCCTGCCAGGCCTTGCCCTGGGCGCGCATGTCCATGTGCTGGTAGACCTCCTCGGGCACCACGAAGGGCGGGTAGGGCCAGCCCAGGTTCTTGCGGGTGGCCTCCACCGCCTCCGGGCCCAAGGGCTCCCCATGGGCCTTGTGGGAGTCCTGCTTGGGCGAGCCGTAGCCGATATGGCTCCGCACGGCGATGAGGGTGGGGCGCTCGTCCAGTTGGGCGAGCCTTAGAGCGTGGCGGAGGGCGTTGAGGTCGTTGGCGTCCTCCACCCTGAGGGTCTGCCAGCCGTAGGCGCGGTAACGCAGGAGGACGTCCTCCTTAAAGGCCAGGTCCGTGGGGCCGTCTATGGAGATGCGGTTATCGTCCCAGAAGACGATGAGCTTGGAAAGCCCCCACTGCCCTGCCAAGGAGCTCGCCTCCCCCGAAACCCCCTCCATCAGGTCCCCGTCCGAGGCCAGGACGTAGGTGTAGTGGTCCACCACGGGATGGCCCGGGCGGTTGAACTCGGCGGCAAGCTTCTTTTCCGCCAGAGCCAGGCCCACCGCCGTGGCAATCCCCTGGCCCAGGGGCCCCGTGGTCACCTCCACCCCAGGAGTGTGGCCCCGCTCGGGGTGGCCCGGGGTCTTGGAGCCCCACTGGCGGAAGCGCTTAAGCTCCTCCAGGGGGAGGTCGTACCCCGTGAGGTGGAGGGCGGCGTAAAGGAGCATGGACCCGTGGCCGGCGGAAAGGACGAACCGGTCCCGGTTGGGCCAGGCGGGGTCCAGGGGGTTATGCCGCATCACCTCCCGGAAGAGGAGGTAGGCCAAGGGGGCCATGGCCATGGGCATACCCGGATGGCCGCTTTTGGCCTTTTCCACGGCATCTATGGCCAGGAAGCGGATGGCGTTCACGGATAGGGCGGTGAGGTCCTGGGTCTTGGTCATGTTCCCTCCAGGGTAGGCTCCCCAAAGCGCGAGCGCAAGGAAGCCTGGGGCATTCGTGCATAAAGGGGGACTTATGGAACGCCCCTCATCCCCCGCGAAAGACTATACCGGACCGGGGGCGGTTGCCATGGCCTCCAAGGGGTGCTAAAATCCCAAGGGCGTGGGCGCCCGTAGCTCAGCAGGATAGAGCGGGGGCTTCCTAAGCCCTAGGTCGGGGGTTCGAATCCCTCCGGGCGCACCAGAAGGCCTCCCCCCTCCCAGGAGGGGGGAGTTTTTTAGGCCCAGTGGTTGAGGGGCCCATGCCCGTGGCCCACGGGAGGGGCCGTTTTTAAGGCGCGGGTGAGGTAGGCCTTGGCCTCCGCCACCGCCTCCTCGAGGGGCTTGCCCAAGGCCAGAAGGGCAGCAATGGCGGCGGAAAGGGTACAGCCCGTGCCGTGGGTGTTCCGGGTGTTCACCCTCGGGGCCCGGTAGGCCCGCACCCCCTCCCGGGTGGCGAGGAGGTCCACCGCCTCCTCCCCCTCCAGATGCCCCCCTTTGAGGAGGACCGCCTTGGGCCCTAGGGCCAAAAGGGCTCTAGCAGCCTCCTCCGCTTCCTTTAGGGTCCGGATGGGGCTTCCCAAGAGGGCTTCGGCCTCGAGGCGGTTTGGGGTGATGAGGAGGGCTAAGGGAAAAAGCGCTACCTTCAGGGCCTCCACCGCCTCGGGGGCGAGGAGAGAGTCCCCGCCCTTGGCCACCATCACCGGGTCCACCACCAAGGGAGCGATGCCGAAGCGCCGCACCCCCTCCGCCACTGCCTGGACGATCTCGGCATTCCCCAAGGCCCCGGTTTTAGCGGCATGGATGGGCAGGTCCTGGGCCACGCTTTGGATCTGGGCGTAGACCAGGCCGGGCGGCAGGGGGTAGACGGCCTGCACCCCCAGGGTGTTCTGGGCCGTGACCAAGGTGAGGGCGCTCGTCCCGTAGACCCCGAAGCGGAAGAAGACCTTGAGGTCCGCCTGCACCCCCGCCCCGCCCCCAGAGTCCGAGCCGGCGATGCTAAGGGCCACCCTCATGTTTCCTCCAAGGGCCTTCCCCGGGTCTCTACCCCCACCCCCAAGGCAAAAAGTCCCGCCAGAAGGAGGAGCCCCCCGTGAAGGGCAAGCACCCCGCCCGGCCCCCAAGCGGGGAGGAGGGCCCCGGTGGCGTAGGGCGCCAGGATACCCCCCACCCGGCCTACGGCAGCGGCTAGCCCCGCTCCGCTTCCCCGCAACGTTGTGGGGGAAAGCTCAGGGGTATAGGCGTAGATGGCCCCCCAAGCCCCCAGGTTGAAGAAAGAGAGAAGGCTTCCAAAAAGAAGGAGCTCTCCGGGAGAGGAGGCCTGGGCCAAGAGGTAGGCGGAGAGGGCCGACAGGGCCAAGAAGCCCACCAAAACGGGCCTCCGCCCCAGACGCTCTACCAGGAAGGCGGCCGTCAAGTAGCCCGGCACCTGGGCCAGGGTCATGAGGAGCACATACTCCAAGGAGCGCACCAGGGTATACCCCTGGGCCACGAGCAGGGAGGGAAGCCATATGAAGGCCCCGTAGTAGCCAGCGTTTAAGGCGAACCAAGCCAGCGAGAGGAAAAGGGTGCGGCGGAGAAGGGGCGGGCGGAAGAGGGCGGCGTAAGGGTAAGCCTTCGGGGCGGGGACAGGGGACGGCAGAGGCAAGGGGTGGGGAAAGGCCCTCTCCCAAGCGGTCACCAGGGCCTCCGCCTCCTTCAAACGCCCCTGGGCCACAAGCCAGCGGGGGGACTCGGGCAAGGAAAGCCGCAGGTAGGCGGCGTAGAGGGCAGGGAGGGCCCCCACCAAAAAGGCCGCCCGCCAACCCAGGTCCGGCACCAAAAGGTACCCCACCAAGGCAGCAAGAAGCCACCCCACCGCCCAAAAGGCCTCCAAGAGAACCACCATCCGCCCCCGGTGGACCCGGGGGCTAAACTCCCCCATGAGGCTTGCCGCCACGGGAAGCTCCGCCCCCAGGCCGACCCCCGTGAGGAAGCGGAAGAGGTAGATCCACCCAAGACCCGGAGCCCAGGCGGTGAAGAGGCTCCCGAGACCCGCCAGAAAAAGGCTATACCCCACCACCGCCTTACGCCCCAAACGGTCGGCAAGCCGTCCGCCCAGGGCGGCCCCCAGGAGCATGCCCAAAAGCCCAGCGCTCCCCAAAAGGCCCGCCTGGACAGGGCTAAGGCCAAACTCCCGGGAAAGGGCGGGCAGGGTGAAGCTGATGAGGCCCACGTCCATGGCATCCAAGGCCCAGCCCAGGCCCAGGAGGAAGAGCAAACGGTAATGGGGCCTGCCCAGGGGCAGGCGCTCCAAACGGGAAAGCACGTCCATGCCCTTAGGCTACCGGAAGCTCGAGGCGCTCCCGACCCCGCAGCACCGCCTCCACCAGGTTCATGGGGCAGAAGGGGCCGCACATGCTGCAGGCCTTGGTGCGGCTTCCCCGCTCCTCCTTAAGCCGCCTGGCCTCCTCGGGAAAGAGGGCGAGGGCGAACTGGGCCTCCCAGTCCAGGCGGTAGCGGGCCTCGGACATCCGCCGGTTCCGCTCCAGCGCCCTCGGGTTCCCCCGGGCCACGTCGGCGGCGTGGGCGGCGATCTTGAAGGCGATCACCCCTTCCTTCACGTGCTCCGCCGTGGGCAGGCCCAGGTGCTCCGCCGGGGTCAGGTAGCAGAGCATGTCCGCCCCCATCCAGCCCGCCAAGGCCCCGCCGATGGCCCCGGCGATGTGGTCAAAGCCGGCGGCGGTGTCCACGGGGAGCATGCCAAGGATGTAAAAGGGGGCATGCCCCGTGAGCTTCTTCTGGATCTGGACGTTGGTGGCCACCTCGTTCAGGGGGATGTGGCCTGGCCCTTCCACCATGGCCTGGACCCCAGCCCGCCTGGCCCTTTCCACCAGCTCGCCGATGGTGAGGAGCTCGGCGATCTGGGCCCGGTCGGTGCTGTCCGCCAGGGAGCCCGGCCTAAGCCCATCCCCCAGGGAGAGGGTCATATCGTAGGTGCGGGCGATGTCCAAGAGGTCGTCAAAGCGGGCGTAAAGGGGGTTCTCCTCCCCGCGGTGGAGCATCCAGGCGGCCATGAGCCCCCCGCCCCGGCTTACGATGCCCGTGGTGCGGGGGGCATGCCGGTAGACCTCTAGGTTCTTTAGGGTGACGCCCACGTGCACCGTGATGTAGTCCACCCCCTCCTTCCCGTGCTCCTCAATGACCTCAAAGAGCTCATCGGGGGACATGTCAAAGAAGTTCTTGCGCTTGGCGGCCCGGAACTCCGCCTCGTAGATGGGCACGGTGCCCAGGGGAACGGTGGCCACCTCGAGGATGCGCCGCCTTATCTCCTTCAAGTCCCCCCCGGTGGAGAGATCCATGACGGTGTCCGCCCCGTAACGGATGGCCACCCGGGCCTTCTCCACCTCCTCCTCCACGTCCACGTAATCGTAGGAGGTGCCCAGGTTGGCGTTCACCTTCACGGAAAGCCCCTCCCCGATCCCCTTGAAGTCCCTCAGGGTGCGGTGGTTGGGGTTCCTCGGAATCACGATCCTTCCCGCCGCCACCCCTTCCCGCACGAACTCGGGGGAAACCCCCTCCTGCTCCGCCACGTAAGCCATCTCCTCGGTGACGATCCCTTTCCTTGCCGCCTCCAACTGCGTCATCCTTCCACCTCCATGAGCTTCAAAAGCCGCCTCGCCGTCCAAGGGGCGAGGAGGACCCCGTTGCGGCCATGCCCCGTGGCCGCGTAGACCCCCTCCCCCACCTCCCCCACGAAGACCTCCCCCATGGGCCTATACCCCCAAACCGCCTCCCGGAAGCGGGCCCCCTCCAGGAGGGGAAAGCGCTCGTGGGCGTAGTCCGCAAGCCACCGAAGCCCGAAGAGGTCCACCCCTGCCCCCCACCCCTCCCGGCCCGTGGCCCCCACGTAGACCCCACCCTCCCGGGGCAGGAGGTACCCTTCCCCGGCGAAGAGCGGGCCGGGGGGAGGAGGTCCCTGGAGGAGGAGGGCCTCCCCCCTGAGGGGGCGCACCCCGAGGCCAAACCGCTCCCCCCAGGCCCCCACGGCGAGGAGGATGCGCCGGGCCCGCACCTCCCCTTCGGGAAGGACCACCCGCCCCTCCCGCACCCCCTGGGCCTCGGCCTTCAGGTAGGGCACCCCCATGCCCCGAAGCGAGGCCAAAAGGGCCTCCCTAAGGGCCCGTGGGTGGACATACCCCCCGGGGAAAGCCCTGGCCCCCAAAGCTCCCCGCACCGGGTAGGGCGGGGGGCCTTCTGCCTCCCAGGCCTCCTTCTCCCCTGGGCTCAAGGCGGCCACGTAGGTGCCGGAAAAGCCCGCTTCTACGGCAAAGCCCTTCTCCCCAAGCTCCGCCAAGAGGTCCCGGTAATACTCCAGGGCGAAAAGCCCCGCCTCCAAGAGCTCCCCCGAAAGGCCCTCGGGGTAAGGGGCGAGCATCCCGGCGCTCGCCAGGGTGGCGGCCCCGGGCTTCTCCGCATCCAGGAGGAGGACCTCGAGGCCCCGCTTGGCAAGCTCATAGGCGGCGAGGGTTCCGATGATGCCCGCCCCCACCACCGCCACCTCGGCCCTCACCCCGGCCTCCCCAAGGGCACCCCTTCCGTGGGGCTTGAGGGGCTCGCCCCCTCCCTAGGCCGCATGGGCCCCGCCCGGTAGGCCTTCCTGCCCGCCTCCACCGCCAGGCGGAAGGCCTCGGCCATGGCGGGCGGGTCCTGGGCCTCGGCGATGGCGGTGTTCACCAAAACGGCGTCCAGCCCCAGTTCCATGACCTCCGCCGCATGGGAGGGAAGCCCAAGCCCCGCATCCACCACCACGGGCGGGAGGCTTGGGCGCTCCCGGGCGAAGAGCTCCAAAAGGGCCCGCGTCTTTACCCCCCATCCCGAGCCGATGGGCGCGGCCAAGGGCATCACCGTGGCCGTGCCCAAAGCGGCGAGCTTTTTGGCCAGGACCAGGTCCGGCCCCATGTAGGGCAGGACAAAGAAGCCCTCCTGGAGGAGGATCTCCGCCGCCTTCAGCGTCTCCACGGGGTCGGGGAGGAGGTAGGCGGGGTCGGGGATGACCTCCAGCTTCACCCAGTTCTCCCCCGTGAGGAGGCGGCCGAGCCGGGCCAGCCGCACCGCCTCCTCCGCCGTGCGTGCCCCGGCGGTGTTGGGGAGGAGGCGCACCCCCTCTAAAGCCTCCAAAAGCCCCACGTGTCCCGGGGCCCCCACCTCCACCCGGCGCACGGAAACCGTCACCACCTCCGCCCTCGCCGCCTTTAGGGCCTCCCGCATCACCCCGAAGTCGCGAAACTTCCCCGAGCCCAGGATGAGGCGGCTCGTGAGCGTTATGGGTCCCACCTGCCAAGCGTCCATCCCTCCTCCTTTACCCCCTTTACCCCCCTTGCACCAGGGCCACCACCTCCACCTCGTCCCCCTCCTGGAGGACACGGGGCGGAAGCTCCTTGCCGGGGTAAGCCTCCCCGTTGAGGAGGACGGCCACCCGTTCCGGCTCCACCCCCAAGGCTTCCAACACCTCCTTTAGGGTCTTCCCCTCCAAGGGCTTGGGCTCGCCGTTAAGCCACACCATAAAGCCTCTCCCTGAAGGCCCGGGCCGCCCGCTCGGGGTCCTCCGCATCCAGGATGGCGCGCACCACCACCACCCGCCGGGCCCCCGCCTCGAGGACCTCCGGCAGGTTCTTCAGGTCAATGCCCCCGATGGCGAACCAGGGCTTCTCTCCGAGGTTCTCCGCGGCAAAGCGGACGTAGCCAAGCCCCGCCGCCTTACGCCCGGGCTTGGTAGGGGTTTCCCACACCGGCCCCACGGACAGGTAGTCTGCCCCCTCCTCCAGGGCCTTTAGGGCCTGCTCGGGAGCGTGGGTGGAGCGGCCCACCAGGCCCTGAAAGAAGCGCCTGGCCTCCCTGGGCGTGAGGTCCCCCTGGCCCAGGTGCACCCCATCCGCCCCCAGGAGGGCAGCAAGGTCCGGGCGATCGTTGAGGAAGAAGGGGACCCCGTAGCGCCGGGCCAAGGCCAGCATCTTTTCCCCTAGCTCCAGAATGGGCCTCGCCTCCCAGTCCTTGGCCCTGAGCTGCAAAACCTCCACCCCGCCCGCCAGGGCCCGCTCGGTGCGGGAAAGGACCTCCTCCCACGTCCAGGAAGGCCGTGGGGTCACCACCAGGTAGAGCCTGCCGAGCAACCTTTCACCCCCTTAGGCCAGCGGAAAAGGCCCACGCGGCCCAAGGGGTGTTGGGTTTTGGGGATTGGGGATCTTCCGCATAGGCTTCCCTCCGCCGGCATTACCCGGATCAGGTTCCAAGGGTTGCTGGGAAGGACCCAGCTCTCAGCCCCTCCATTGGGGCACCCCTAGCCTGCAAGGGTTACTTTACCACGAGGAGTCCCAGGGAATGGAAGGGGGGGCACAAAGGGCCTTATACCCTTGACATTCATGGGCTCAATGGTATACCATGCCGGGCAACCCTCCCTCCGGGAGGGGACGAGGAGGCGAAGATGGCAGGGCTTTCCGAGGTGGTGGAAGCGGAAATCCGGTACCTGGAGGCGATGATCGCCCGCCTCGAGGCCGGGGAGGAAGACCCCGAGGACTTCCGGGTCTACCGGCTCAAGAACGGGATCTACGGGATCCGAGGGCGGCCGGAGCACCACATGATCCGCATCAAGCTCCCTGTGGGCCGCATCACCCCGGAAGGCCTCCGGGTTCTGGCGGAGGTGGCCGAACGCTATACGGAAAACCGCCTGGCCCACGTGACCACCCGCCAGGCGGTGCAGCTCCACCACGTGCACCGCCGGGACGTGCCCAAGGTCCTCCGGGCGGTGAACGCCGTGGGGCTCACCACCCGCGAGGCCTGCGGCCACTCCATCCGGGCCATCACCTGCTGTCCCTACGCTGGGGTCTCCCCCGAGGAGCCCTTTGACGTCACCCCTTATGCGGAAAGGGCCTACCGCTACTTCCTCCGCCACCCCGTGGGGCAGAACCTGCCCCGGAAGTTCAAAGTGGCCTTTGAAGGGTGCGCCACGGACCACGCCCGCACCCCCATCCACGACATCGGGGTGGTGGCGGCGGTGGAGGGGGGCAAACGGGGCTTCCGCATCTACGTGGGCGGGGGGTTAGGCGCTGCTCCCATGAGCGCCGAACTCCTGGAAGCCTTCACCCCCGAGGAGGACCTCCTCCCCACCATGCTCGCCATCATCCGCCTCTTTGACCGCTACGGGAACCGCAAGGTCCTGACCCAGGCCCGGCTCAAGTTCCTGGTGAAGAAGTGGGGCATCGCCGCCTTCCGGGAGGCGGTGCGGGAGGAAAGGCGCCTGGTAAAGCTCACGGCGAGCGGGGCCGACCTCGAGGCCTGGGCCCCACCCGAAGACGCCCCACCCCCCCGCCTGCCCTCTCCCCCCAGGAAACCCTTCTCCTTCGCCCCCGGCTTTGACGCCTGGCGGCGGACCAACCTTTTCAAGCAAAAGCAGGAGGGCTTTTACACCGTCACCGTCCGCCTCCCCTTAGGGGACATCACCCCTGAAGGCCTAAGGGCCCTGGCGGAGATCGCCGAGACCTACGCCGGGGAGGTCCGGAGCGCCATCAGCCAAAACCTCCTCCTGCGTTTTGTGCCCGAGGAGGCCTTGGGCGGGCTCTACGAGGCCCTTTTGGAAGCGGGGCTCGCCCACGGCGAGGCCCACACCCTCCTGGACATCACCCGTTGCCCCGGGGCCGACACCTGCAACCTGGCCATCACCCGCTCCCGGGGCCTGGCCCAGGCCCTGGGGGAGAAGCTCCAGGCTCTCCCCTTGGCCCAGGACCCAGGGGTGAAGGCCATAAGCGTCAAGATCTCCGGCTGCCCCAACTCCTGCGGCCAGCACCACATCGCCGACATCGGCTTCTACGGCTCTAGCCGCAAGGTAGGGGAGCGGGAGGTGCCCCACTACGTCCTCCTCCTGGGCGGGCGGACCCGGGAAGGGGAGGCCCGCTTCGGCCAGGTGGTGGGCCGCATTCCCGCCCGCCGGGTCCCCGAGGCGGTGGAAGCGGTGCTCCGACGCTACCTGGAGGAACGGCAAAACGGGGAGAGCTTCCAAGCCTATCTGGACCGGGTGGGAGGAGCCTCCTTCAAGGCTCTACTGGAGCAATTCCAAGACATCCCTCCCTACGAGGAGGCTCCAGAGTTCTACCAAGACCTGGGGGCGGAAGGGGAAGCTTTCAGCGTGCAGCTTGGGCGCGGGGAATGCGCCGTGTAGACGGCATAGGAGGCCACCATGCGCATCGCCTACGCTGGCCTAAGGCGGAGGGAGGAGTTCAAGGCCCTGGCGGAAAAGCTAGGCTTCACCCCCCTGCTCCTCCCTGCCCAGACCACGGAGAAGGTACCCGTACCCGAGTACCAGGACCGCCTCCGGGAGCTTTCCCGAGGGGTGGACCTTTTCCTCGCCACCACCGGGGTTGGGGTCCGGGACCTCCTGGAAGCGGGCAAAGCCCTGGGCCTGGACCTCAAAGACCCCTTGGCCCAAGCCCACCGCCTGGCCCGGGGCGCCAAGGCGGCCCGCATCCTGCGGGAGGAAGGCCTCCCCCCCCACGCCACGGGGGACGGCACGAGCCCAAGCCTCATCCCCCTAATCCCCCAAGGCCCAGGCAGGGCAGCGCTGCAGCTTTACGGCAAACCCTTACCCCTCCTAGAGGCTGCCCTGGAGGAAAGGGGGTACCAGGTCCTCCCCCTCCTGCCCTACCGCCACCTGCCTAACCCTGAGGGCATCCGGGCCCTGGAGGAGGCCATCCGGGAAAGGGCCGTGGACGCCGTGGCCTTCGTGGCCGCCATCCAGGTGGAGTTCCTCTTTGAGGGCGCGGAGAACCCCGAAGCGCTCCGGGAAGCCCTGAACGCCCAGGTGAAGGCGGTGGCCGTGGGCCGGGTCACGGGGGATGCCCTGAGGGAATGGGGGGTAAAGCCCTTCTACGTGGACGAAACCGAGCGCTTAGGGAGCATGCTCCAGGGCTTCAAGAAAGCCCTTTTCCAGGAGGCGGTATGACCTACTTCCCCCTGATGCTAGACCTCAAGGACCGCCCTGTCCTTCTCATCGCCGGGGGTCCCGAGACCGAGGCCAAGCTCCACGCCCTCCTCCAGGCCGGGGCCCGGGTCACGGTCCTGGCCGAGGAGGACGCCTGGGGCCTCGCCGCTTTGGAAAGGGAAGGGAGGATCCGCTGGCTCCGGCGGGGCTACCGGGAGGGGGACCTCGAGGGCTACTTCCTGGTCGTAAGCCACCCCAAGGACAAGGCCATCCATCCCCGGGTGCGCCGGGAAGCGGAGGAAAGGCGCATCTTCCTGGTGGCGGTGGACGATCCAGAACACGCCAGCGCCATCCTCCCCGCCGTCCTCCGCCGGGGAGATTTCCTCGTGGCCCTTTCCACCTCCGGCGCAGCCCCGGCCCTAGCGGTGCGCCTTAAAGAGCGCCTTGCCCAGCTTTTCCCCGAAACCTATGGGGAACTTGTGGCCTTTCTCCGCACCCTAAGGCCTAAAATCGCCCAGATCCCGAGCTTTGAGGAAAGGAAGCGGCTTTGGTACCGCATCGTGGACCAGGCCCTGGAGGAACTGGACCTGGACCCCAAGGACGGCCTGGCCAAGGCCAAAGCCAAAGCAGAGGAAACCCTGGAGGAAGTATGGACAAGGTAAGGGCTGCCAAGAGCTTGGTTCAAGAAGCTTTGGCCCATAGCCAAAACCCTTGCTTCACCTGCAGCTTCCAAGCGGAGGACGTGGTGGTGCTCCACCTCCTCCTGGAAGCCAAGCCCGACATCCCCGTCCTCTTCCTGGACACCGGCTACCACTTCCCCGAGGTCTACGCCTACCGGGACGAGATGCAAAAGCTTCTCGGCTTTCGCCTCGTAAACCTGACCCCCGCCCTCTCCCGAGAGGAACAAGAAGCCCGCTTTGGGCGGCTTTACGAGAGCGACCCCCACCGCTGCTGCCAGATCCGCAAGGTGGAGCCGCTCTTCCAAGCCCTGGAAGGGTACGACACCTGGTTCACGGGGCTTAGGCGGGAGCAGTCCCCCACCCGGGCCAATCTCCAACCTTTGGAAGAAGCGGTGCTCCCTACGGGCCACCGGCTTAGGAAGGTGAGCCCCCTCTACGACTGGACGCTCAAGGAGGTCTTCGCCTACCTGGCGGTGCAGGACCTGCCCTACCTTCCCCTCTACGACCAAGGCTACCTCTCCATCGGTTGCGCCCCCTGCACCGCAAAGCCCCTGGATCCAAACGATCCGCGTTCGGGGCGTTGGGCGGGCAAGGGCAAGCTGGAGTGCGGCATCCACCTGCACGGGAAGGAGGGGTAGCATGGCCTTTCTCCTGGGCTTTCTCATCGCCTTCGCCATCGGGGTCACGGGGGTAGGCGCGGGGACCATCACCGCCCCGCTTCTCATCCTGGCCCTAGGCCTCCCCCCGGAGGTGGCGGTGGGCACCGCCCTCCTTTTCGGTTTCCTGGTGAAGATCCCGGCAGGCGGGGTTTACCTCGCCCGGAGGCAGGTGGCGCCTAGGGCGCTTGCGCTCCTCCTCCTCGGGGGGGTACCCGGGGTGCTCCTGGGAAGCCTCCTCCTCACCGGGCTCAAAGGGGCCAAGGACCTCGTCCTCCTCCTGGTGGGGCTTACCGTGGTGGCTTCCGCCGCCTTGGGGCTTTGGCGGAGCTTCCGGAAGCACGCTGCGGGCAGGGAAAGGCCCAAGCTCCTTCCCCCCGCGGCCTTCGGGATTGGCCTCGAGGTGGGCTTCTCCTCCGCCGGGGCCGGGGCCTTGGGCACCCTCCTCCTCCTCTACGCCACCCGGCTTTCCCCCCAGCAGGTGGTGGGCACGGACCTCCTCTTCGGCCTGGTCCTCTCCCTCCTGGGGGGCGGGGTGCACCTCCTCTTCGGCCAGGTGGACCCAGGCCTCCTCCTCGCCTTGGGCACCGGGGGCATCCTGGGCGCCACCCTGGGGGCCCTCTTCGCCACCCGCTTACCCCGGGAGCCCCTGCGGCTCGCCCTCCTCCTCTGGCTCCTCTTCATCGGGGGGCAACTCATCTACCGGGGGGTGGCGCATGGGTAAGGTCTACCTGGTGGGGGCAGGCCCGGGGGACCCCGAGCTCCTCACCCTCAAGGCCCACCGCCTCCTCCAGGAGGCCCCCGTGGTCCTTCACGACCGCCTGGTGGACGGGCGCATCCTGGACCTCGCCCCGGGGAAGAAGGTCTACGTGGGGAAGGAGGAGGGGGAAAGCGGGAAGCAGGCCGCCATCCACCGCCTCCTCCTCCACTACGCCCGCCGCTACCCCTTTGTGGTGCGCCTGAAGGGCGGGGACCCCTTCGTCTTCGGCCGGGGCGGGGAGGAAGCGCTTTTCCTTCTGCGGCACGGGATCCCCGTGGAGGTGGTACCGGGGGTGAGCAGCCTGCTCGCTACGGGCCTGCCCCTCACCCACCGGGGCCTGGCCCACGGCTTCGCCGCCGTGTCCGGCGTGGTGGAAGGGGGCGGCTACCCCGACCTCCGGCCCTTCGCCCAGGCTCCCACCCTGGTGGTGCTCATGGGGGTAAAAAGGCGGGTCTGGATCGCCCAGGAACTCCTACGTCTAGGCCGGAATCCAGAAGAGCCCACCCTCTTCGTGGAACAGGCCACCACGCCTAAGGAGCGCCGCATCCCCGCCCGCCTGGGCGAGGTAGCCCAAGGCAAGGTGGCCGTGGAAGCCCCCGCCCTCTGGATCCTGGGAGAAGCGGTGCGGGTCTTTGAGGAGGCCCGCTTAGAAGCCGAAGCGCTTCTACGGAGGTAGCCCATGGTGGATACGCTTCCCACGTTGGAGATTGGCGAGGACGAGCGCCTGGACCTGGAAAACCTGGCCACGGGGGCCTTCGCCCCCCTCCAAGGCTTCTTGACCCGGGAGGAGGCCCTGAGCGTGGCCGAAACCATGCGCCTGCCCACGGGGGAGGTCTGGACCCTTCCCATCCTCCTGCAGACCCCCGAGAAACCCCGGGTGGGCCCAGGGGACACCGTGGCCCTGGTCCACGGAGGGGAACGGGTGGCGCTCCTACACGTGCAGGATGTGTACGCCTTGGACCTGAGGCGCCTGGCCAAGCAGGTCTTCGGCACGGAAAGCGAGGCCCACCCCGGGGTGGCCCGGCTCTACGCCAAAGGCCCTTATGCCCTGGGGGGGAAGGTGGAAGTCCTAAAGTTCAGGGCGCGTAGCCCTCTGGAGAAAACCCCCGAGGAGGCCAAGGCCCTCTTCCGGGAATGGGGGTGGAGGCGGGTGGTGGCCTTCCAGACCCGCAACGCCCCCCACCGGGCCCACGAGTACCTGATCCGGCTCGGCCTGGAGCTGGCGGACGGGGTTCTCGTCCACCCCATCCTGGGGGCCAAGAAGGCGGACGACTTCCCCACGGAGGTGATCCTCCAGGCCTACCAGGCCCTCATCCATGGGTTTCTCCCCCAAAACCGGGTGGCCCTCTTCGGCCTCGCCACCCCCATGCGCTACGCCGGGCCCAAAGAAGCGGTCTTCCACGCCCTGGTGCGCAAGAACTTCGGGGCCACCCACTTCCTGGTGGGCCGGGACCACGCCGGGGTGGGGGACTTCTACGATCCCTACGCCGCCCACCGCATCTTTGACGAGCTTCCCCCCTTGGGCATAGAGATCCTCCGGGTGGGGGCCGTCTTCCATTGCGCCCTCTGCGGCGGCATCGCCTCGGAAAGGACCTGCCCCGAAGCGCACCGGGAAAAGCGCCTTTCCATCAGCATGACCAAGGTGCGCGCCCTCCTGCGGGAAGGGAAGGCTCCACCCCCCGAGCTGGTGCGGCCCGAACTCCTCCCTATCCTGCGGCAGGGGGTGTAGCGAGGGCTTTCCGCACCCGGGGCAGGACCTCTCCGCCCAAAAGCTCAATGGCCCGAAGCACCTTAGTGTGGGGCAGGGTGCCCACGGTGAGCTGGAGCACGAGCCCTTCAGGGCGGAAGAGCTCGTACCAGTAAAGGGCCTTCTCCGCCACCCTAAGGGGGTCGCCGATGAAGTCGGCCCCCTCGAGGCCCCGGGACCAGGCGAAGTAGCTGAGGTCCACAGGCCGCCAGCCCCGCTCCCGCCCGATCCGGTTCATCACCTCCAGGAAGGCGGGAGCGGCAAGGCGGAAGGCCTCGGCGTCGTCCTCGGCCAAGAAGCCGTGGGCCGCAAGGGCGAGCCTGGAGGTGTGGCCGTGTTCCAGGGCCGTTTTCCGGTAAAGCTCCACGAAGGGCAGGAAGCGCTTGGGGCTTCCGGCG
Source organism: Thermus hydrothermalis (assembly GCF_022760925.1). Lineage (NCBI taxonomy): Bacteria > Thermotogati > Deinococcota > Deinococci > Thermales > Thermaceae > Thermus > Thermus hydrothermalis. Next base: position 81,759 of record NZ_JAKTNT010000006.1, read on the forward strand.
ATGATGGCGAGGACCAAGGGAAGCCCGAGCTTCCCGGCGCGCACCGCCGACTCGGGGCTCCCCCCCGCCGCCACCCAAAGGGGCAGGGGGTTCTGCTTGGGTCTCGGGTACACCCCAAGGCCGGGGATGGGCTTGGTGAAGCGCCCCCCGGGCCAAAAGACCCTTTCCTCTTCCCGGAGCTTCAGGAGAAGGGCAAGCTTCTCCTCAAAAAGGGCCTCGTAGTCCCGGAGGTCGTACCCAAAAAGCGGGAAGGACTCCACAAACGAACCCCGCCCCACCCAAAGCTCCGCCCTGCCCCCCGAGAGGAGGTCCAAGGTGGCAAACTGCTCAAATACCCGGATGGGGTCCTCGGAGGAAAGGACCACCACGGCGCTGGCAAGCCTTATGCGCCGCGTGCGGGCCGCTAGGGCGGCCAGCACCACCGCCGGGGCCGAAACCACGTAGTCCTCCCGGTGGTGCTCCCCCACGGCGAAGAGGGAAAGCCCCACTTCGTCGGCCAGCTCCGCCTCCTCCAAAAGGCGCTCTAGCCTTTCCTCCGCCGTGGGAGGGCGGCCCAGCCCGGGGTCAAAGGTGCGCTCGCCAAAGGTGTAAAGGCCCAGCTCCATGCCCTGAGGATAGGCGAACGCTTTATTTTTGAAAGCGCCCTAGGCCACCCTGGGCCCTACGCCCGTGCCCGGCGCCGGCTGGGTGCGGCCTCGGGCAAGGCCTCCACCCGCTTGGCCCTTTCCAGCTTGATCCCCTGCACCTCGGCCAGCCGGGGCAGGTCCTGGGGACGGAGGTCCACGTAGAAACCCTCCTCCCCTTGGGCGATCTTCCCCACCTCGAGGCCCCGCTCCTTCAAGAGGGCCACAAGCCGGGGCAGGGTAAGCCGGGGCCCTGTAGCCTTGAAGGTGAGCCAGCCCTCCTCCCCCGTGAGGAGGCTTTTCTCCTTGGGCGCCCCGCCCAAGAGGAGGGCCATGATGGCGGCCACCACCTCCACCCGCCCCTCGGCGAAAAGCCTCCCGGCAAAGTCCAGATAGGGCTTGTAGTCCCGCTCCGGCACCCGGGCCAGGCGGGCCAGGAGGTGGTGCCACTTGGCCTCCAGCACCTCCTCGGGGGTGGGGGGGTTCACCCGCTTGAAGGTGCGGCCCACCGCCCGCTCCAGCTCCGAGAGCTCCCGCTTCTCCCGGGCCCCGTAAAGGACCACCACCTCGCCCCCTCGCCCGGCCCGGCCCGTGCGTCCCGAACGGTGCTGGTAGGTTTCCACCTTGTCGGGCAGGCGGTAGTGGACCACCAGGTCCACCTCGGGGATGTCCAGGCCCCGGGCGGCCACGTCCGTGGCCACCAGAACCCGCACCTCCCCCTCGCGGAAGGCCCGCATGACCCGCTCCCGGTCCGTCTGGGAAAGGTCCCCGTGGATGGCCCGGGCCGGATGGCCCAGGCGCAGGAGCCCCGTGGCCACCTCCTCGGTTTCCGCCTTGGTGCGGGTGAAGACGATGGCCCGCTTGGGCGCCTTCACGTAAAGGAGGTCGGAAAGCAGGGCCAGCCGGTCCCCCGGGGCCAGGATGGCCTCCTCCTGGTAGGTAACCCCCTCCTCCCGCACCACGTTGATGACCACGGGGGCTTTCATGTAGCGCTCGGCGAGCCTCCGGGCCCAGGAAGGCAGGGTGGCGGAGAAGAGGAGGGTCTGCCGCGCGGGAGGGGTAGCGGAAAGGATGGCCTCCACCTCTTCCTCAAAGCCCATGGAAAGCATCTCGTCCGCCTCGTCCAAGACGGCGATCTTCACCTCGGAAAGGTCCAAGACCCCTTGCCTTAGGTAGTCCAGGGCCCGCCCCGGGGTGGCCACCACCACGTCCGCCCCCCGGGCCAGCTCCTCCTTCTGCTTGCCGTAGCCGGTGCCCCCGTAGACCGCCACCACCTTGAGGTGGGGGGCCACCGCCGCCACCTCCCCCGCCACTTGGAGGGCAAGCTCCCGGGTGGGGGTGAGGATGAGGGCCCTGGGCTTCCTTCCCCGCACGGGGCTCAGCTCCAGGGCCTGGGCGATGGGCAGGGCGAAGGCCAGGGTCTTGCCGGTGCCCGTGCGGGCCTGGCCGATGAGGTCCTTGCCCTCCAGGGCCAAGGGGAGGGCGGCCGCCTGAATGGGGGTAGGGGCGGTAATGCCCCGCCGGGCCAAGGCTTCCTTGATCTCTTCCTTCAGGGGAAAGTCTTTGAACTCCATTCTCGCTCGCTTCCCGGGCCCCACCCGCGCCCGAAAAGGAGGGGTAAAGCCCGTAAAACCTTTTGAGTTTAGTGAACTAAAGCACGAGCACGCATGTCAAGGGGATGACCTCCACCACCTCCCCCTCCCGGGCGTCCTGGTCCGGGGGGAGGACCACCAAGGCGTTGCCGAAGGCCATGGAGCGGAGGACCCCGCTGCTTTGGTTGCCCGTGGTGCGCACCACGAGCTCCTCCTCAAAGGAGAGCACCCCCCGCCGGAAGACCTTCTTCCCCTTGGCCCCCTTGAAGGGGGTGAGGGCCTTGGCCTTCAGGGAGCGGTAAGGGGGGTCGGTGCGCTCCTGGAGGCGGAAGAGGAAGGGCCTCCCGTAGAGGAAGAAGGTGACCATGCTGGACACGGGGTTGCCCGGGAGGCCCAAGACGGGCAGGCCCCCAAGCCGGGCAAGGAGCAAGGGCCCTCCGGGTTGCTGCTTCACCTTCCAGAAGACCACCTCCCCCCTTTCCTCCAAGACCTTGCGCACCACATCGTATTCCCCCATGGAAACCCCGCCTGAGGTGAGGAGGAGGTCCAAAGGCCCCGCCGCCTCCAAGCGGGCCAGCACCTCCTCGGGGCGGTCCGCCACCTTGCCCAGGAGGACGGGCTCGCCCCCCGCCTCGAGGACCAACCCCAGGAGGCTATAGGCGTTGGAGTTGTACACCCCACCAAAGGGCAAGGGCTCCCCCGGTTCCACCACCTCGTCCCCCGTGGAGAGGATCCCCACCCGGGGCCGGCGGAAGACCCTGAGGCGGGGGTAGCCCATGGCCGCCGCCAGGCCCAGCCTCCCGGGCGTGAGGAAATCCCCCCGCCTCAGGTAGACCTCTCCCCGCTTCAGGTCATCCCCCTTGGGCCGGATGTCCTTGGGGCTCGCCGGGGCGAAGAGGAGGACGTCCTCCCCTTCCCGCCGCGTGTCCTCCACCCGAACAACGGCGTTGGCCCCCTGGGGAATGGGGGCTCCCGTGTACACCGCCACCGCCTCCCCCTTCCCCACTCTGCCCCCGAAGGGCCGCCCCGCCGGGGACTCCCCGATGACCCGAAGGCGCACGGGGTTCGCCTGCGAAGCCCCAAGGGTGTCCTCCTCCCGGCAGGCGTAGCCGTCCACGGCGGTATCGTCCTGGTCCGGGTGGTCCACCCGGGAGGCGAGGTCCTCCGCCAGGACCCGGCCGTAGGCCTCCCTTAAGGGAACCTCCTCCACGGGCAAAGGCGCCTTGGCCTCCGAAAGCACCAGGGCTAGGGCTTCCTCCACGCTGAGGTTCGCGCGCATAACCCAAAGTTTAAGGTAGGCGCAAAGCCCCCGCCCCCACCGCCTCCTCGGGATAGGGAAGGGGCTTGGCCCAGGATTTGAGAAGCTCCTCGTAGGCTCTAGGAGGCAAGCCTGGCCTTTCCTCCATGAGGAGGGCCAAGGCTCCCGCTACCCAAGGCGCGGCAAAGGAGCTTCCCCGGCACACCGCCTCCTTGCCCCCCGGCCCCCGGCAAGCCAACCCTTCCCCCGGGGCAAGGAGGTCCAGGTATGGCCCCCAGGTGCTGAAGGCCGCAGGCCCTTGGAAGCGGGCGTCCAAGGCGCCCACGGCCAAAAGCCCTGGGAGGTCAAAGGCGGCGGGGTAGTGGGCGGGGCCCCGAGGCCCCTGGTTGCCCCCCGCCGCCACCACCCCCACCCCTTCCGCCAAGGCCCTGCGCAACAGGCCTTCCAGGGCTTCCACCGGCGTGTCTCCCCCTAGGCTCAGGTTGAGGACCAGGGGCCTAGGCCCCCCAAGGGCGTAGCAGATCCCCTGGATCACGCGGCTTGCCCGGCATACCCCTTGGCTGTCGCACACCCGCACGGGCATGATTTGGGCCTCCGGGGCCACCCGCAGGACCAGGGAGGCCACCTGCGTGCCGTGCCCACCGGGAAAGGCGTCCTGGGGGAGGGCATCCCCTTCCACGAAGTCGTACCCGGGGAGGAACCGCCCTTCGGGAAGAGCCTCCACCCCGGTGTCCAGCACCGCCACCGCCACGCTTCCCCCTCGGAAGCCCCGCACCCAAAAGCCGCCTGCCCCAACAGGTTCAACCCCCTCCAGGTCCAACGACCAGAGGCTTTCCGGATCCGCCTTGTACATGGGGTCTTGGGCCTCGAGGGTTTCTAGGGCAAGGCCCAAGGGAAGGCCCCCCACACCCAACCGGTAGAACCGCAGGCCGCACGGTCCTAAGCTTCCCTCCTCCAACACCCGAAAGCCAGGGGGCAGGCTCACTGGCTTCCCCTCCGGCAGGAAGAGGAGCGCCTCTTCCCGCACCACCTGGCCCAAGACCACCAGCTCCGCCTCCACCGCGGGGCTCCCCTGCGCCCGGACCCGCCGCTTTCCCCCGGGAACCCCTGGAACCCGGAAACGCACCTCCCCGGGCCGCCGCTCCACCACCGCGGCCTCCACCCCATCCACGGTCACGCGGACCCTCTCTGGGGAAAGCTCCCCAATACCCAGGCGCACCTCCTCCCCCACCATAGCCCTGCGGGGATAAAGGACCCCCGGAGGCAAGGAGGCAACCTTCTCCTGGAAAAGACCTAGGGCGAAAAGAAAGGCCCCGCCCAAAAGCAGCAGCAACCCCCCCAACAAGCCCCAGGGCACATCGGGGGCAGGTTTGGTCTCCATAGGGGAATTTTATCCAAGGCGGGCCATGCGCTCCCGGTACCGCTCGGCAAGGGCCTCGTGCCCCGCTTCCGCCAGGAGGGCCACCGCCTCCTCCAGGAAAGCCCCCTCCCCCCGTAGCTCGGCCAAGTTCGCCAGCACCGCCGCCGTGAGCACCACCTCCCCCGCCTCCCGGGCTAGGAGAAGGGCCCTTTGGTAGGCATCCTCCGCCTCTTCCCTGCGCCCCTGGCGATGGTAGAGGGCGCCCAGGTTGTTCCAGGCCCGGCCCAGCACCTCGAGGCTTCCCCCCTCCTCCCCAAGTTCCAAAGCCTCACGGTAGAGGCTTTCCGCAACGGCAACGTCGCCCAGCCGCTCCCGGAAAACCCCCAGGTTGAGGAGGAGTCTAGCGCGGGCCAAGGCCCCCTTGGCCCCCGAAAGCGCCTCCTGAAAGGCCCGTTCTACCACCTCGCGCGCCACCTGGCCCTCGGCCAGAGCCAGGGCGCGGTTGCCCAAAGCCCCCGCATAGCGCTCCTCCTCCCCCTGGGCCAGGAAACGCACCGCCGCCCGGGCAAAGGCCTCCGCCGCCTCCTGGAACCTGCCTTCCCCAAGGAGGAGATACCCCCTTAGGTTCCAAGCCTCCGCCGAGCCCTCCTTCGCACCCTCCAGGACCCGCCAGGCCTCTTCTCGCCGACCCAGACGGAAGGCGATGATGCCCCTCAAGAGGCGCACCTCTTCGGTTTCGGGAAGGCCCCTCAAGAGCTCCAGGGCTTCCCTGAAGCGCCCAAGCCGCTCCAACGCCCGGGCGCGCTGAAGGCGGATGGGAGGAAGGTCGGGGGCGCCCTCCAAAAGGCGCAACACGTCTTTGGGATTGCGGGAGAGAAGGGCCTGGGCCTCCGCCAAAAAGGCCTCCACCGCCCGCCCCAGGTCCTCTCCTCGGAGCAAGGGCGAAGCCAGGCGGTACAGGTACGCCGCCTCCCTCAACGGGCGCCTTCGCGCCAACACGAGGGCTTCTTCCCGGGCCTCGAGGCCTAAAGGGGGCTCCAGGAGAGGCCTGCCCCTGGCGTCCACAAGGCCCCGAAGCCGCAGCCGGACCAGGGTTTCCCCCCCAGGTATCTCCCCACCAAGGAGTAGGCGGAAGAAGGCCCGCCGGTCCTCCTCAGGCAAGAGGAACCGCGCCAAGCGGGGTAGGCGCGGGGGCTCAAGCAGCCCGGGTAGGGAAGCGAGGCGCTCCCAAAGGGCCTCCGCTTCCTCCCAAAAGCCTAGGGCGGCTAAACCCGTGGCAGCGCGCTTGACCCCCTGGGCCACCTTTCGCGCCACCGCTTCCCGTTTGCGCCACACCCACTCCTCCAGTTCCTCCGGAAGCCTTAGGGTAAGGCGTTCCAGGAAAGCCCCGCGGTAAAGACGCAGGGCCTCCTCTACCCTCCCCTCCTTAAGGGCCTGGAAGACGAGGGGCAGGTCTAGGTCCACCCGGGCGGCCAACACCTCCTCCCCCACCACCACCCCAAGCGGGCGAAGCTGCAACAAGGCCACGGCCAGGCTGTTGAGGGCATCCCGGGCCCGGGGCCAGAAGAGCTCCGCCAGGTGGCGGCGGGGCTTAGGGCCCTCCACCGCCAGGTAGGCCAGGAGGAGCAGGGGCTTCTCCCGGCCAAACCGCATCCCTTCAAGCTCGGGCCCTCCCAAGGTGCGGAGAAGGGGCATGCCCCCATGCTACCCAACCCGTTCACCCTCCGCTCAGGCGCCGTTCACGCCCCCTTTGCTCTCCTAAAAGCCGGGAGGTGATCCCAGGTGCAAAGGCTTTGGCAGGCACTGGCTCTTGGAAGCGCCCTCCTTGCCGCTTGCAATGGGGGAGGGCCCAGCGGTACCCAGGTACAGGTCCAGCTGGTGAACGGGCTTAGCGAGCCCATCAACGCCACCGCCGCCGCCTACCGGGTGGGCAACGGCCCCTTCCAACCCCTAAATCCCAGCGGGCTCGGCATCTACACCTTCACCGTCCCCGCAGGGCAGGACCGCTACACCGTGGTCTTCCGTTGCCCTACCTTTGGCACGCTAAGCTCCCAGCAGGTACAGGCCGTAAGCTACGAGCTTACCCTGCAGGAAGCCACCTCTTTCAAAGTGCGCTGTTACGGGGGGTACGCGGGCCCGGAGGCCAATCTAAACCAACCCGACGACAACACCAGCAGCCGGGATTTTAGCGGAGGGTACGCCACAGCTTACTCAGCCACAACAATGGCGTCCCTTTCGGACGAAGGAACAGACGGCTCAATCAACGATATTGATAACGCCTTCCGTGTCCCCGTGGGCCAGAACCGGGAAGTGGCCATCTTCGGGGAAGTGGGAGGTACCTACTACTTTGGACGGGGCTTCTTCAACATCACCCCCACCACCACGGGCATCCCCCCGATCAACGTGAGCCCGGTGAGCGCAACCTTCACCACCTCCAGCCCCGCCCAGGCCAACCTTCTGGGCAGGGAGGTGAACATCTTCTTGGGTACAGGCTCCTCCTTCCCCAAACCTAGCTCCCTTTCAAGCGACCTCTACCAGGTTCTAACCTTTAGCGGTTCTAGCGCCGCTCTGAAGCGCATCCCCGCCCCGAACCTACCCTCCACGGTGAACATCAGCGCGCCAAGCCTCACCTTCACCCCCACCGTGCCCACACCGGCCCCAGGAGACCTTCCCACCTTCCAGGCCCTCTCCGCAAGCGGCTTCTCCGGGGGAATAGACCTCCGGGGCTACCTCCTGGTGCTGAGCTGGCCCACCGGGTCCTCCTGGCAGCACTTCGTGAGCCAGGGGGCCCTGGGAGGAACCAACTACGCCCTGCCTGACCCCACAAGCATCGCTGGGCTTAGCGCCCTCAAGCCCGCAAGCGGAGACCCGGTCAACTGGCAAGCGGTAGCCCTGGGTGTGGACCAACCCCTTGGCCACCTCCTGGCCGCCGACCCCATTCCCCAAGGGTTTGGCTTTGACCTCGTGGACCGCGGCACCGCCCTGGAGCTAGAAGCCGAAAGCGCAGGCGGCTCCTACACCCAACCTTAGGCGGCACCCTCCCCTAGGCCCCGCCTCCAGGCGGGGCCTTTTGCCGGAAGGCCCAGGGCCAGAGGGCGATGCCCAGGGCGTAAAGGGCCAAGGTGGCCCCAAAGAGGTAGTGGAAGGCACCAAGCCCTAGGGCGGCCTGGAGCTTGCCGGAAAGGGCGCTTCCTAGGGCGAAGAGGAGGCTCCAAAGGGCCGACTCCACCAGGAAGAAGCCCGCGCGCTCCTCCTCGGGTAAGTAGTCCATGACCAAGGCGGCGTAGACGGGCCCGGCAGCGTTCATCAGGGCCCCCCGCACCAAAAGGGCCAAGGTGACCACGGGAAGCCAAGGGGCCCAGGCCAAAAGGGCGAGGAAGGGAAGGGAGAGGGCCTGCACCCAGACGATGGCCCCAAGCTTCCCCACCCTATGGACCAAGAGGGGCTGGAGGAGCATGGCCCCGCCCGTGGCCAAGGAGGAAAGGGCGAAGACGAGGCCCGTGGCCCCGTAGGTGAGCCCGAACTTCTCCTTCAGGTAAAGGTTCAAAAAGGGGATGACGAGCCCCGCCCCAAAGCCGATGACCACCTGGGGCACGAGGAGGCGAAGCCACACCCCAAACCGCCCCTTTAGCCGCGGGACCTTCCCCTCCCCTTCCGGCAAGCCCAGCGCCAAGGGCACGGCCAGGAGGAAGAAGGGCAGGGCGAAAAGGAGGACGTGCCTGGCCCCCACCCACTCGGAGAGGAGGCCGGCGAGCAGGGTGGAGAAAAAGCCGCTCGCCGTGGTGAGGGCCGCCTGCAGGCTGAAAAGGGCCACCCGCCTTTCCGGGGGCACGAGCCGCGCCATGAGGGGGGCCGCCGCCCCCTGCAAGAGCGCCCCCGCCAGGCCGTACCCCCCGAGGGCGGGAAAGACCAAAAGGCCAAGCCCGAGGAGCACCCCGCTCCCCGCCGCCAGGAAGAAGGCCAAGTAAAGGCTTTTCAGGTAGCCCAGGCGGGGGATGAGGTAGGCAAGGGGCAGGGCGGACACCACCCCCACGAGGAGGAGGAGTGCCTGGGCGTAGCCGATGTGGGCCCGGGTGTACCCCAGGGCCTCGAGGTGAAAGTTCAGGAAAAAGTAAACCAGGTTGGCCCCGAAGGACCAAAGAAAGCTCGCCAGCACAAAGCGGTACGCGGGGGAAAGCCCCTTCAACGAATACCTCCTTGGCCTAAGCCTCCCGGCTTGGGCAAAAGGGGGCGAGGACGCAGGCGCCGCAACGGGGCTTCCTCGCCGTGCACACGTAGCGGCCGTGGAGGACCAAGGCGTGGTGGACGAAAACCCAGTCCTCCCTGGGGAAAAGCCTTTCCAGGTCAGCCCCGATCCTCTCCGGGCGCTTGGCTTCCGTGAGGCAAAGCCTCCGGCTTAGCCGCGCCACGTGGGTGTCCACGGCGATGCCGGGGATGCCGAAGGCCGCCCCCAGGACCACCGTGGCCGTCTTCCAGCCCACCCCGGGAAGCCGCATGAGGGCCTCCTTGTCCTTAGGCACCTCGCCCCCATACTCCGCCACAAGCCGCTTCGCCAAGGCCACCAGGTTCTTGGCCTTGGTCTTGTAAAGCCCGATGCGCCTGATATAGGGCTCCACCTCCTCCGGGGTGGCCTCCGCCAGGGCCCGGGCGTCGGGGAAGCGGGCGAAGAGGGCCGGGGTGGCCTCGTTCACGCTTTTGTCCGTGGCCTGGGCGGAAAGGACCGTGGCCACGAGGAGTTGGAAGGGGCTATTATGCCGAAGCTCCGTGCGGGCACCGGGATAGGCCTCCTTGAGGGCCTTCAGGATGGCGAGGGCCCTAGCCTTCTTCTCCTTTTCGCCTTCCCTCGGACAACCCACGCCCCCTACTCTACAATGGGGCCGTGGAAAGGCCCAAAATCGGGCTCATCGTGCGCGAGCCCTACGCCAGCCTCATCGTGGACGGCAAGAAGACCTGGGAGATCCGCAAGCGCTACGCCCGCCACCGAGGTCCCTTGGGCATCGTCACGGGAGGGAGGCTCATTGGCCAGGCGGACCTGGTGGGGGTGGAAGGCCCTTTCAGCGTGGAAGAGCTCCTGCCCCACTTCGCCAAGCACCAAGCGGAGGAGGCCTTCCTCCGGGCCTACGCCGAAGATGCCCCCCTCTACGCCTGGGTCTTGGAGAACGCCTTCCGCTACGAGAAGCCCCTCTGGGTTCCCCGGCGCAAGGGCCGGGTCATGTTCGTGGACCTGTCCGAGGTACCGTGGTGAGCCCCCCGTAGCCCACGAAGACCAGAAGGTCGGGGTCCAAGGCAGCGATGACCTCGGGGCGGTGGGTAGCGGCCACCAAGGTGATCCCCGCTTCCCGGCACAACTTCCCTAGGCCCAGGGCCACCCGCCGGGCGGTGGGCACGTCCAGGTGGGCGGCGAACTCGTCTATGAGGACAAGGTCGGGCCTCTCAGCCAAGAGGAGGGCCAGGCGGAAGCGCTCCCTCTGCCCCGTGGAAAGCTCCTTGGGCCTTGCCCGGTAGAGCACGGCGTCGGAAAGCCCCACGCGGTTCAGGACCTCAATGGCCGCCCCCACGTCCCCGAGCTTCCGGTAGACCGCCTCGAGGACCGCCCCCTCCCCCAGCGCCACCTCCCGCTCCCCCGGGATGTACGCCACGCGCCTGCCCGGGGGAAGGACCACCCGGCCCAGGTCCGGGGGCTCGCCCAGGAGGAGGCGGAGCAGGGTGGTCTTCCCCGCCCCGCTCGCCCCCGCCAGGACCACCAGGCTTCCCGGGGGGATTTCCAAATCCGCACCCCTTAGCACCGCCCGCTCCACCACCCGGGCCCTTACCCCGAAGGCGGCCAAGGCCTCCTGCACCTCCGGAGGGAGGCCCTCCAGGTCTAAGTGGCTCCGGTAGGCCTTGTGGACCCCTTGGAGCCTTATGGGCCCCTTTAGCCCCGCCACCCGCCCAAACCGGGGCCGGAAGAGCCGCCCCCCGTGGGCCCGGGCGTAGGGGTCCTCCCGGAGGAAGCACTCCAAGTAGGCCTTCGCCTCCTCGGTTAGGGGATAGAAGAGCACGGGCCGCCCCGAGGCGGTTTCAAAGAGGTAGCGGAAGCCCACCTTTTCAAAGAAGGGGTGGTAGCGGGCCATCTGGGCGATGGTGTAGACGAGGTGCTTCTCCCGCCTCCCCTCGGGGGCACCCCGCTCCTTGGCCCACGCCAAGGCCATCTCCACGAGAAGCTTCCCAAAGCCCTCCGAGCGGTAGTCGGGGTGGACCACCACCCGGGCGATGCGGGCGGCGGCGGTATTGACCCGGTCTAAAGCCTCCTCCCAGTCGCCTCCCCCCTCGTAGGTGGGGTGGAACCAGTCCTTGGGAAAAATCCTTTCCCGGATGTCCCGCTCCACCCCTTCGGGGGTCTTGCGGTGCATGCGGGGGATGGGCGGGTCTAGGCGCAGGTAGCCGAGGATTTTGGGCTCAAAGGGGAGGCGCTCCAAGAGTTCCAGCACCAGAAAGCGGCTTGCCGGGGTGGAGCCCCGAATCTCCTTAAGCCGCGCCTCTCCCCCGCAGTCGCAAACGGGCTTGGTGTTGGCCAGAAGGGTTTTCTGGCACCGGGTGCAGACCCAAAGGGCCACCACCTCCTTCTCCGAGGCGTAGTGGAACTGCTCCAGCTCGGCGATGGCCTCAAAGTCCCCCTCGTACGTGGCCTCCCGCACCCTAAGGCGGTAGCGGTAGGCCTCCCCGCCCAAGGGGCTTTCCCGCACGTGCACGAGTTCCCGGCTAAAGGGGGGCCAGATGGGGAAGGCCCCCTCCAGGGCGTACTCGTCAAAGCCCAGGAGGGGCTTCTTGAACTCCGTGCTTAGGCGCACCCGGTCCCCCGGGCGAAGCCACTTGGCGGCGTCCCCCGACATGCGGAGGACGGTGCCCCCTTCCAGGAGCACCTCCCCGTACCAGCGCCAGTAGACCCTGCGCCCCAGGACCCGCACGTCAGTAGGCCTTGGCGAAGACCACCCGCTTGCCGTAGGCCGCAGGCTTCCCGCACCGCACGCAGACCCCCTCCTCCGGCTCCCCCTCAAAGGGCACGCAGCGGGTGGTGGCGGTGGTTTCCTCCTGGATGAGCCGCTCGCAGGCCTTGTCCCCGCAGTGGAAGGCCAGGGCGAACCCCTCCTGCACCGCCTCCTTGAAGGCCTCGTAGGTGTCCACCCTGCGGGTGTGGGCCTCGCGGAAGGCCAGGGCCCTTTGGTAGAGGGCCTCGTGGAACTCGTCCAGTTTTTGGGGCAAGAGGGCGGGCAAGGCCTCCAGGGAAACCCTCTCCTTCCCTCCCAGGCGGCTTGCCAGCACCGCCTCGCCCGCCTCGAGGTCCTTGGGGCCGAGCTCCACCCGGTAAGGCACCCCCTTGAGCTCCCACTCGTGGAACTTGTACCCCGGGGTGTACTGGTCCCGGTCGTCCAGGTGGACCCGCACCCCCGCCTTCAAGAGGCGGCGCCTGAGGTCATGGGCCGCCTCCAGGACCTTTTCCCGGCTCTCCTCCCGGTAGATGGGAACAATGACCGCCTGGATGGGGGCCAGGCGGGGAGGAAGGACGAGGCCCTGGTCGTCCCCGTGGGTCATGATGATGGCCCCGATGAAGCGCCAGGAAAGCCCCCAGCTGGTGGTGTGCACGTACTTCACCTGGAGGTCCTTGTCCTGGAACTTGATGTCAAAGGCCCGGGCGAAGTTCTCCCCCAGGTAGTGGCTCGTGCCCGACTGCAGGGCCTTCCCGTCCCGCATCATGGCCTCAATGGTGGTGGTGTAGACCGCCCCGGCGAACTTTTCCTTCTCCGTCTTCCTCCCTTCCACCACGGGGATGGCGGCGTACTCCCGGGCGAGCTTGGCGTAGATGCCGAGCATCCTTCGCACCTCCTCCTCCGCCTCCTCCCGGGTGGCGTGGGCGGTGTGGCCCTCCTGCCACAAGAACTCGCTGGTGCGCAGGAAAGGCCTGGTGCGAAGCTCCCAACGCACCACGTTCCCCCACTGGTTTAGGAGCTGGGGCAGGTCCCGGTAGCTCTTGATCCACTTGGACCACATGTACCCGATGACCGTTTCCGAGGTGGGCCGCACCGCCAAAGGCTCCTCCAGCTCCTCCCCCCCGGCATGGGTCACCACGGCAAGCTCGGGGGAAAACCCCTCCACGTGCTCCGCCTCCTTCCTGAGGAAGCTCATGGGGATGAAGAGGGGGAAGTAGGCGTTTTGGTGGCCCGTCTCCTTGAACATGCGGTCCAGGACCTGTTGGATATTCTCCCAAATGGCGTAGCCGTAGGGGCGGACCACGATGGTGCCCCTCACCGGCCCGTAGTCGGCGAGCTCCGCTTTCTGGATGACCTCGAGGTACCACTCGCTGAAGTCTTGGCTCTGAGGGGTTAGGCCCTTCTCCTTCGCCATACCCGCCCATCATACCCCAGTAAAATGGCCCCATGGACCTTATCCCCGTTCTCAAGGAGCTTCACCAACCCGGCGGCAAGATCCTCCTCGTGGTCCTGGACGGCGTGGGGGGGCTTCCCCTGGAGCTGGGAGGCCCCACGGAGCTGGAGGCAGCCCAAACCCCCAACCTGGACCGGCTAGCCCAGGAAAGCGCCCTGGGCCTTCTCACCCCCGTCCACCCGGGCCTCGCCCCGGGCTCGGGCCCCGGGCACCTGGCCCTTTTCGGCTACGACCCCTTCCGCTACCTGGTAGGCCGGGGGGCCCTGAGCGCCTTGGGCCTGGGGGCGGACTTCCGGGAAGGGGACATCGCCCTAAGGGGCAACTTCGCCACCTTGGACGCCGAGGGGAAGGTGGTGGACCGCCGGGCGGGCAGGCCCTCCACGGAGGAAAACCAAAGGGTCATCGCCAAGCTAAAGGAGGCCATCCCCCGGATAGAGGACGTGGAGGTCCACTTCTACACGGAAAGCGAGCACCGCTTCTTGGTGATCCTACGGGGCGAGGGCCTGGGGGATGGCGTGACGGACACCGACCCGCAGAAGGCGGGCCTTCCCCCCTTGGAGGCCAAGCCCCTGGACGAGGCCTCCCAGAAGACCGCCCACGTCCTCAACCTCCTCTCCCAGCGCATCCGGGAGGTGCTCAAGGACGAACCCCGCCTCAACGGGGCCCTCTTCCGCGGGGCCTCCAAGAGGCCCCGCTTCCCCGGCTTCCAGGAGGTGTATGGTCTAAAGGCCGCCGCCATCGCCAGCTACCCCATGTACAAGGGCCTCGCCGCCCTGGTGGGCATGGAGGTCCTCCCCGTGGAGGGGGAAGGGGACGCCCACGAGGGGAAAATCAAGGCCCTGCGGGAGAACTGGGAGCGGTACGAGTTCTTCTACCTCCACTTCAAGAAGACGGACGCCAAAGGGGAGGACGGGGACTTCTATGGCAAGGTGCGGGAGATTGAGCGCTTTGACGCCCTCCTGCCCGAGCTCCTCGCCCTAAAGCCCGAGGTCCTCGCCCTCACCGGGGACCACTCCACCCCCGCCCTCCTCAAGGCCCACTCCTGGCACCCCGTGCCCCTCCTCCTCAAGGCCCCCTACCTGCGGCGGGACGAGGCGAGGCGCTTCACGGAGGCCGAGGCCCTGAAGGGAAGCCTCGGCCACCTAAGGGGGGTGGAGCTCATGCCCCTCCTCCTGGCCCACGCCGGGCGGCTATTGAAGTATGGGGCCTAAAATGGAAGGGTGATCCGGCACCGTTTGAGCCTCGAGGAGTTCCAAGCCCTTCTGGAAAAGGCTCCGGAAGGGGTGCGGTTGGAGCTTCTGGACGGCGAGGTGTACGAGATGGCCCCCATTGGTAGCGAACACGCCGGCTTGGTCACTTACCTAGCCAAACGCCTAGAGCTTTACTACGGGGACCGGGCGCTGGTTTACGTGCAAAACCCTCTCCTTCTCTCCCCCACCTCCTTGCCCCAACCCGACCTGGCCCTCCTCCGTCCCCGGGAAGACTTCTACCGAACCCGTCTCCCCCAGCCCGAGGACGTCCTATTGTTGGTGGAGGTAAGCCCCTCCACCCGGGAACTGGACGAAGGGGTGAAGCTCCCCCTTTACGCCCAGGCCGGCATCCCCGAGGTCTGGCTGGTGGGAACGGATACCCTGGAGGTCCACCGGGAGCCCAAGGGCAGCCGCTACCGCCTCCGCCTCCTCCTGGAGCTGGGGGAAGCGGTGGCGCCCCTCCTCCTGGGCGACCCACCCTTCCCCTTTGATCCTCCTAGAGGTACCCCGCCCGCCTAAGCTCCTCCTGGACTGCCTCCAAAACGAGCTCGTAGGCCCGGTCCAGGTCTACCCCCTTAAGCGTGGCCCCGGCGGCGGGCACGTGCCCGCCGCCCCCAAGCTTCAGGGCGATGTTCTGGGCGGAAACCCCGCCCCGGGAACGGATGGACACCTTCACCCCCTCCTCCCGCTTGCGCAGGAAGACGGAGACCACGCTCCCCTCCACGTAGCGGATGAGGCCCACGAAGTCGTCGGAGTCCTCCTCCTCCCGCTTCGCCTCCTCGGGGAGGTGGGCGGTGACGAGGAGCCCCCCGAAGTGGAAGGCCACGGTGGAGAGCACCTGGCCCATGAGGCGGAAGTAGGAGGGGGGGCGGAACTGGAGGCGGTCCGTGAGCTCGGCGAGCTTCACCCCGTAGCCCACGAGCTCCGCCGCCACCCGGAGCACCTCGGGGGTGGTGTTGGCGAAGCGGAAGTTGCCGGTGTCCGTGAGGATGCCGGTGAGCACGGGGGTGGCGATCTCCGCCGTCCAGGCCACTCCCAGGAGGTCAATGAGGTCCTTGACCATCTGGGCCGTGGCCGCCTTGGAGGGGTCCACCACGTGGAGGTGGCCGAAGCGGGGGTTGGTGCCGTGGTGGTCAATGTTGATGACGAAGCCCTCCACCGGCACCCCCACCACCCTCGAGGGCTCGGCGCTGTCCAAGGCCACCAAAGTGGCCCCGGGAGGAAGCTTCTCCACGGGGTCGGAGTACTCCTCCTCCTTGGGGAGGAAGCGGAGGAAGCGGGGGGGCTCGGCCACCCAGCGGGCGTCCTTACCCAAGGCCTTGAGGGCCCGGTAAAGCCCCAAGGAGCTACCGATGGCGTCCCCATCGGGGTCCACGTGGGTGGCGATGTAGATGGGGCCCTCCACCGCTTTCAGGACCTCGGCCACAAGCCGCATCTTCTCCCAGTACTTGGGGTCAGGAGCGTTCCCGTCCACGAAGCCCATCCTACAGGTTCCACCCCCCCGCCACCTCGAGGACCTGCCCCGTGAGGTAGGGCTCCCGGACGAAGAAGAGCACCGCCCGGGCCACCTCCTCTAGGAGGGCGAGCCGCCCCATGGGGATCTCCTGGAGGGGCTTGGAAACGGAGTTCTCCGCCACCCCGGGGGCCACCACGTTGGCGGTGATCCCCGCCTGGGCGAAGCGCTTGGCGATGGCCTTGGTGTAAAGAACCACCCCCATCTTGGCGATGGCGTAGGGGGTGATGTGGGGCCGGGCGATGGGGTTGGTGGCCCCGGCGTAGCCCAAGTTCACGATGCGCCCGTAGCCTTGGGCCACCATGAGGGGGAGGACCCTTTGGGTGAGGAGGAAGGTGGCGGTGAGGTTGGTGTCCATGATCCAGCGCCACTCCTCGAGGCCCACCTCCTCAATGGGCTTGTAGAGGTAGTCCCCCACGTTGTTCACCAAGACCCCAATCCCCCCCAGGTGGTAGCGCACCTCCTCCACCAGGCCCGCCACCTCCTCCTCCCGGGTGAGGTCCGCCCGCACCTTGATGGCCTTTACCCCCAGGGCCTCCGCCTCCTTCCGGGTGGCCTCCGCCAGGCCCTCGGAGGTGCGGTAGTGCACGGCCACGTTGAACCCTTCCTTGGCCAAGGCCAGGAGGATGGCCCGGCCAATCCCCTTGGCGCTTCCCGTGACCAGGGCTACCCGCATGGCCCCTCCAGGTACCTTTCCAAAAGCCTCCGGGTGAAGGTGTTGAGGGGGTAGGCGAGGGCCGCCTCCGGGGGAAGCCAGGCCCACTCCAGGATCTCCTCGCCCGGCCGCACCTCCCCTTCCCCCTGGGCGACATAGTTGAAAAGGAGCATGTGGGTGGGCTTATGGAACTCCGGGCTAAAGAGGGCCTCCTGCACCAGGAGGAACCGGACCTCCTGGAGCGCTAACCCCACCTCCTCCCGTATCTCCCGCCTCAAGGCATCCTCCAGGCGCTCGCCCCACTCCACCTTTCCCCCCGGCACCCCCCATAGCCCCCGCCACTTGGCGGTGCGCACCAAGAGCACCTTGTCCCCTTGCGCCACTAAGGCCCCCACCGTGGGGATGGGATACTGCGGACGATCCTCCATACGTACCCAAGGCCAAGATACAGGGCCTGGAGGAGGACAAAGGTGAGGTACGCCCCAGGCTGGTGGAAGGCGAGGAAAACCCCGAGGAAGAGGAGCTGCGTGGTAAGCCCCAGGTTCACCACCCCCGCCAAAGCCCCCTCGTCCCAAAAACGCACGGGGTCCAGGCCCAAGCGCCTTTGCAGGGAAACCTCCAAGGCCCGGATGGCGCGGTCCTGGGGAAGGAAGAGGAGGGCGTAAACCCCCCGGAGAAGGCGGAGGAAGGGGGTTTCCGGGCCCTCCGGCTCAAGGGGAAGGGGAAGCCCCCGCGCCTCCCGGTAAAGCCTTTCCAGGTTGAAGTCAAAGGACTGGACCAGGGTGAAGACGAGGAAGGCGAGGACGGCTCGCTCCACCTCCCCCGTGCGCAGGGCCAGGGCGAGGAAGAGGGCGAGGTTGCCCAGGAAGTCCATCTCCGTGTCCAGGTAGCGGCCCAAGGCGCTCACCTCCCCCCTAAGCCGGGCAAGCTGCCCGTCGGCGTTGTCCAGAACGGTCTTGAGCTGGAGGAGAGAGGCGGCCCAAAGGTCCTCGCCCTGGTAAAGGAGCCAGGCGGCCAGGAGGACGAGGCCCGTGTGGAGGAGGACCAAATGGTGGGGGCGCACCGGGGTGGGGAGGAGGAGGCGGACCAGGAGGTGGGCCAGGGGGCGGAAGAGGAGGGCGTTTAAGAACTCCTGCACCGGCCTTTCCTTCGCCCCTGGCACCATGGCTAGTCCTTAAGGTGCTCCAGGACCCAGGCCACCACCTCGTCCAGGGTCATCCCGCTGGTGTCCAGGACCAAGGCGTCGGGAGCGGGGGCGCTTTGGGCCTTGTCCTTCTCGTCCCGCTCCAGGAGGTCCTTGAGCACCGCCTCGTAGGTTTCGGGCCGCTCCTTGGCCCGCCTTCTCGCCCTAACCTCGGGGCTTGCCGTGAGGTAGAACTTGTGGGGGGCCTCGGGGAAGACCTTTGTGCCCATGTCCCGCCCCTCGGCCACGAAGGGCGGGGGCACTTCCTTGAGCCTCGCGTTCACCCAGGCCCTCACCCCCGGGTGGCGGGCCACCTCCGAGACCACCCGGTCCACCTCGAGGGTGTGGAGGAAGGGCGTGAGGTCCTCCCCGTCCGCCAAGACCCGGTTTTCCCGCCCCGGCACGAGGCGCACCTCGTGGGCCCCAAGAAGCCGCAGAAGCCCCTCCTCGTCCCTGGGGTCCACCCCGGCCCTCAGGGCCAAAAGGGCCGCCCCCCGGTAGAGGAGGCCGCTAGAGAGGTAGGGCACCCCCAAAGCCTCCGCCACCCGCCTCGCCACGGAGCTCTTCCCGGAGGCGGAAGGCCCGTCTAGGGTCACGATCCCCCGCATAGCCCAAGGAGGTCCCGGAAGAAGCCGGGATAGGAGATTTCCGCCCACTCGGGCTCGTGGACCCGCACGCCCACGGGGAGGCCCGCCACGGCGAAGGCCATGGCGATGCGGTGGTCGTGGAAGGGCTCCACCTCTCCCCCTCGCACCCCACCCCCCCGGATGCGGAGCCAGTCCGGGCCCTCCTCCACCTCCACCCCCAAGGCCCGCAGGTTGTGGGCGATGGCGGCTACCCGGTCCGACTCCTTCACCCTGAGCTCGGAAAGGTTGGGGATAAAGGTCTCCCCCTCCGCCCAGGCGGCGGCGGCGGCCAGAACGGGCACCTCGTCCACCATGAGGGGAATGAGGCCAGGGTCCACGGAAACCCCCTTGAGGGGGCTATACCGGGCCCGGACGTAGCCCACGGGCTCCCCCGCCTCCCCCTCCAGGACCTGCCACTCCAGGTCGGCCCCCATGGAGGAAAGCACCTGCAAGAGCCCCGTGCGGGTGGGGTTTAGGCCCACCCCCTCCACCACCACCTCCGAGCCCGGGACGATGAGGGCCGCCACCAGGAAGAAGGCGGCGGAGGAGAAATCCCCCGGCACCAGGAGGTCCTTGGCGGGAAAGGGGGAGGCCTTCTCGGTCTGGACCCGGTTCCCCTCCACCCTCAGGGGCAGGCCGAAATGGCGGAAGAGCCTTTCCGTGTGGTCCCGGGTGGGGACCGGCTCCTCCACCTCCGTGACCCCCTCGGCGAAGAGGCCGGCGAGGAGGAGGGCGCTCTTTACCTGGGCGCTGGGGACGGGAAGGGCGTAGCGGATGCCCCGCAAGGGACCGCCCCGCACCGCCAGAGGGGCCCTTCTCCCCCCCTCCCGCCCGTCCACCTGGGCCCCCATGGCCCGCAAAGGCTCCACCACCCGGCCCATGGGGCGGCGGCGGAGGGAACTATCCCCGGTTAGGACGGCAAAGACCCCCTCCTGCCCCGCCAGGATGCCCAGGAGGAGGCGCATGAGGGTCCCGGCGTTCCCGCAGTCCAAGACGTCCTCGGGCTCCTTGAGGCGAAGGCCCCGGCCCCGCACGCGGAAGTGCGGGCCTTCCTCCACGATCTCCGCCCCCAAGGCCTTCAGGACCCGGGCGGTGGAGAGGGTATCCCCGGCCTTCAAGGGGTAAAAAAGCCTTCCCTCTCCCTCCGCCAGGGCGAGGAGCATGAGGCCCCGGTGGGTCACGGACTTGTCCCCGGGCACCCTCAAGGCCCCCCGCAAGGGGCCACAGGGCCTAAGGTCCAGGTGGGCGCGGTCCATGCCCCCTAGTCTTGGGCGGGAGGGGGCCTTCGGTCAAGGCTTGGAAGAAAGGGGGGGCTTTTCTAGAATGGGGGACAAGCATGGCCCTGGCCTGGCAAAGCCCGGTGTACCTGGAAAGGGCCCGCCTTTTGGACCTGCTCCCCGAGGAGGTGGGCTTCGCCGTTCTCCTGCAGGCCCCGGCGGGCTTCGGCAAAAGCGTCTTGGCCGGGCAACTTTCCGCACGGCTTGGGATGCGCACCCTTTGGGGAAGCGCCCTCTTAGGGGAACCCCGGGCCCTCTTGGCGAGGGGCCTGGGCCTACCCGAAGAGGCCCCTTGGGGGGTCATCCTGGAGGCCTTAAGGGCCGAGCCTACCTTGGTGGTCCTCGAGGACCTCACCGGGGAGGAGGCCCTCTCCCCCCTCCTCCGCACCCTCCCCTGCCTCCTGGTCCTGGCGAGCCGCAAGCCCCTCCCCTACCCCGAGCTCCCCAAGCTCCTGGCCGAGGGCAGGCTTCTGCGCCTGGGGCCCGAGGACCTCGCCTTCACCCTCGAGGAGGCCAAGGCCCTCTTTGGGGGCCGGGGGCCCTGGGAGGAGGCCCACCGGGCCACGGGGGGGTGGCCCCTGCCCCTCTTCCTCTCCGCCCTCACGGGGAAGCCCCCGGAGGCGGAGGCCCTCCTCCAGGGCCTAAGGGAAAGCCTGAGCGAAGGGGAGTTCCGCGAAGGGCTTCTCCTGGCCGCCCTCCCCTTCCTCCCCCAAGCCCACGCCACCCCCGAAACGGAAAGCCTTTTCCAAAAAGGGCTTCTGCGGCTTACCCCAGAGGGGTTCCGCCTCCACGACCTCATGCGGGAGATGGCCCTGCGAAGCCTCCTCCCCGAGGTACAGAAGGCGGTGCGGGAGGCAGAGGGAAGGCTTCCCCCAGAGCTTTTGGCCGAGGCCTACTTCGCCTCGGGCCTCACGGAAGACCTCCTCGCCCTTATGGAAAAGCCCATCCCCATCAACCTCCCGGCGGAGCGCCTCGTCGCCTGGGAGGGGCTTTTGCGCAAGGGGGGAAAGCGGGCGAGGCTACGCCTGGGGGAAGCCCTCCTCCAGTGCGGCAAGAAGGAGGGGTTCCCCCTTTTGGAAGCGCTTGTGGAGGCGGAAGACCCCAGGCTCGCCCTAATCGCCATGGGCCACCTCGCCTACTACCTGGCCGAGCCCATGCTGGGAAAGGACCTCCCCCGGGCGCGGGCCTATCTGGAGAGGGGCCTCGCCCTTTTGGAAAGGGTGCCCGGGGAGCTTGCGGGGCGCTTCCTCAACGACGTGGCCCGCGTGCCCTACGAGGAGGGGAAGCCCGAGGAGGCCATGGGGCTCCTGGAGGAGGCCCTAAGGCGCCTGCCCCCCGAAAGCCCCTACCGCATCGCCCCCCTCACCAACCTGGCCTTCCTCCGCTTTGAGCTCCAAGGGGACTTCCTGGGGCGCATGGCCGCCCTGGAGGAGGCCCTGAAGAAGGCCCACCCCGCCAACCGCCCCGGCCAACTGCGGGACCTGGGGCGGCTTTACCTCCTCCTCGGGGAACGGGAGAGGGCCAAGGCCTACTTCCGCCAGGCGGCGGAGGCCCCCGGGAACCCCTTGGCCGCCCTCGAGGCCCAGATGCTCCTCGCCCACCTGGAAGGGGATGCGGAAACCCTGGCCCGCCTGGTAGCCCAGGCGGAGCTATGGGAAAACCCCTACCTGGTGGCCCGGGGAAGGGCCCTGTGGGCGGAGGTCCAGGGGGACCCGGGCCTGGTGGAGGGCCTGGAGGGCTTCCTCCCCCGCCTCACCCTGGCCCTCCTGAAGGGGGATGCCCGCCTCCTCCCCCCCTATCCCGAGGAACGGGAGGAGCGGCTTTACTGGCACGCCGCCCGCTATCGCCTTTTGGGGAAGGAGGAGGACCTCCAAGCCCTCCTCGCCCTCACCCAAGCGGGAGGGCGCCTCCTTCCCGGGCTCATCCCCCTAGAACGCCTTCCCCGGAACCAGCCCGAACTCGCCCGGGCCTACCCCTTGGAGGAGGTCCTGCGCTCGGGGTGGAAGGAGGCCCTCCTCCTCCGCCACGCCGAGATCCCCCCGTTACGGGTGGAGGTCCTGGGAAGGTTCCGCATAGAAGGCCCCTTGGGGCCGGTGGAGCTCAAGGGGAAGGCCAAGGAGGTCTTCGCCCTCCTCCTCCTAGGGCTTCCCCGGGAGGAGGTGGCCTTCGCCCTCTGGCCCGACCTGCCCGAGGAGGCCGCCCTCAACAACCTGTACGTGTGGCTTGCCCGGCTTCGCAAAACCCTGGAGCCCTGGGGGGTGGCCACCTACCTCCAGGAGGAGGGCCTCGTTCGGGTGGAGGCGGACCTCTTCGCCCTGGAAAGGGCTTTGGCGGAGGAAAGGGCCGAGGAGGCGCTCAGGCTCTACCGCGAACCCCTCTTCCCCGGCCTGGACCACCCCCTCTTGGACCGGAAGCGGGAGGAGGTCTATCACCGGGTACGGGCCCTGTTCCTGCAAAAGGGCGAACCCCCCTACCTGGAGCGCCTCCTGGAGCTAGACCCCCTGGACGAGGAGGCCCTCCTTCCCTTGGTGGAAGCCTGCCTCCAAAGGGGGCAGAGGGCCCGGGCCCTAAGGTTTTTGGAGAGCTACCGCAAGCGGCTATGGGAGGAGCTTGGGGAAAGGCCTTCGCCCCGCCTACAAGCCCTCCTTAGCCGCCTCTTGGGCTAGCCCCAAGGAGAAGCCCCTCCCCCTCCCAACCGGCCTCCTCCCCCGCCTCGAGGAGGAGGGTGGCGGGAGGCTTCAGGACCTCACCCCCAAGCCTCGCCTCCCCTTCAAGCAGGGTAAGGACGAGGGGGGCCTCCGCCCGCAAGGAAAGCCGCCCCGCCAAGGGATAGCGGAAGAGGTCAAAAAAGGGGGTGGCGAGGAGCCTTTCCCCTCCCTCCACGGGTTCAGGCCGTACCTCGGGAAGCGGCACGGGCTCCAGGAGGGCCACGGCCAGGGCCTTTTCCAGGTGCAACTCCCGGGGGCGGCCGTAATCGTAAAGCCGGTAGGTGAGGTCCGAGGGGGTCTGGACCTCGTAGACCCGCACCCCGGGCCCCAAGGCATGGACCAGGCCGGCGGGGAGGTAGACCACCTGCCCCGGCCGCACCTGTACCCGGTTCAGGACCTCGTCCAGGGTGCCCTCCTTGGCCCTCGCCGCCACCTCCGCAGGGGCCACGGGACGGCGGAAGCCGTAGACGATCTCCCCCGGGGCGAGCACGTACCAGGCCTCGTACTTGCCCGGCTTCCCCTCCACCGCCAGGGCGTAGGCGTGGGGCGGGTGCACCTGGACGGAGAGCCAGGCCTCGGGGTCCAAGAGCTTCACCAAAAGGGGCGCCTCGCAAAGCCACACCTCCCCGATCCCAGGGCCGAAGCCCAAGGCGCTTCCCCCCCAGATGCGGGCCACGGGTTTGGGCGGGCAGGGCCGCATGGGGGTTAGCATAAGGGGTATGCGCGACCTGGACCGGGAGGAAACCTATCTGGTGGACCGACAAGGGCTAGCCCTGGAGCTTAGGGACCTGGTGGGCTCCGGGCCCGTGCCCCAGGAGGCCTACCCCGCCCCCTTCGCCGCCCTCGCCTACGGGGAAGGCCACTTCGCTGCCAAGGCCTTGGGCCTGCCCGACTGGACGGAAACGGGCACCCTCTTCCTCTTGGAAGGCGGCTACGACCTCGGGGAGGCCTCGGCCATGGGCCTTTTGGCGGAGTCGGGGCGGGTTAGGGTGGTGCGGGTGGGCTTCCGCCCGGGCGTGGACGTCTACCTGCCCCCAAGCCCCTTGAGCCCCTACCGCTACCTGCGCTTCCTCCTCCTCGCCATGGGGGAGGAAAAGGCCCTTAAGGAGGTGGACGAGGCCCTCCTCCTGGAAAGGCGCCGCCTCACCCCCGAGGTGCCCCTGGAGGAAAACCCCGCCAAGTTCCTGGCCTACACCCTCTTGGAGAGGCTTCCCCTCTTCTATTGCCCCTTTTTCCGCCCCCTGGAGGAGGCGGCGCAAAGCCTCCTCGCCCGCATCGGGAAAAGCCTCTCCCTAACCCCGCCCTTTAGCGCCCTGGAGTTCTTCCTCACGGGCCTCGAGGCCCGCCACGAGCAGGGAGACCCCTTAGCGGCGGTCCTCTTGGGCGGAGGGGAGGCCTCGGCCCTGGCCAAGGAGATCCTGGAAACCCGGGTGGACGCCATCGCCAAGGTACCCCTCCCCGAAGGAAGCCGCCTGGCCCAGGCCATGGCCCTCTGGTACCGCCTGGCTTGGACCGCCTACTACCTCGCCCTCCTTTACGGCACCGACCCCTCGGACCAGGAGGTCCTGGAAAGGCTCCGGGAGATCACCTGATGGAGGTGCCCCCCTTTCCCAGGCCGGAGAGCCTCGAGGCGGCCATCGCCCTGCAAAAGGCCCTCGCGAAGCGCGTGGTCCTTTCCGGAAGCCTGGAGGGCACGAAGCTCCTCGCCGCCTTGGACGCCTCCCACAAGCGGGGGAGGCCCCTGGTGGCCGTGGCGCTCCTTTACCATTTGGAAAAAGGCCCCCTTTTCGTGGGTAAGGGCCTGGTACCGGAAGAGGCGCTCTTCCCCTACGTGCCCGGCCTCCTTTCCTTCCGCGAGGCCCCCGCCTACCTGGAGGCCCTAAAATCCCTCCCCGAGGCCCCCGAGGTCCTCCTGGTGGACGGCCAGGGCATCGCCCATCCCCGGGGCCTGGGCATCGCCAGCCACCTGGGGGTCCACCTGGACCTCCCCAGCGTGGGGGTGGCCAAAAGCCTCCTCTTTGGCCGCCTGGAAAAACCCCTCCCTCAGGAGGCGGGAAGCGCCGTGCGCCTCCTCGCCCCCGATGGCCGCCCCATAGGCTACGCCTACCGGAGCCGCACTGGGGTAAAGCCCCTTTACATCTCCCCAGGCCACCGCGTGGGCCTGGAAGAGGCCTTGGCCTTCGTGCGCCGCCTACCCACCCGTTTCCGCCTACCCGAACCCTTGCGGCTCGCCCACCTGGAGGCGGGCCGGGCCCTGGCCGCCTTAGACTAGAGCCCTGTGGAAGCCTCCAAGCCCAACCCCGTCTACCGGGCCGCTTGGTATGTGGGCCGCTTCCTCCTCCACGCCCTCTTCGGCTACCGGGCGGAGGGCGCAGAGAACGTGCCCCAGGAAGGCCCCGTGATCCTGGCCGCCAACCACCTCTCCATCCTGGACCCCATCGCCATCGGGGCCGGGGTGCGGCGGCCCGTGAGCTTTCTGGCCCGGGCCGACGTCTTCCAGCTTCCCGTGCTCGCTTGGCTTCTCCCCCGGCTCTACGCCATCCCCGTGGAACGGGGGCAGAGCGACCTCTCCGCCATCAAGAGCGCCCTCCGGGCCTTGGAAAGGGGCATGGCCTTCGGCATCTTCCCCGAGGGCACCCGAAGCCGCACGGGCAAGCTCCAGCCCTTCAAGACCGGGGTAGCGGCCATCGCCCTAAGGACGGGGAGCCCCGTGGTGCCCGTGGCGGTCATCGGCACCGATAAAGCCTGGCCCGTGGGCCGCAAGCTCTTCCGCCTGCGCCGCCCCATCCGGGTGGTTTACGGCAACCCCATTCCCGTTCCAAGGGCCGAGAGGATTTCCCGCCAGGAGCTAGAAACCCTCACCCGGGAGATAGAGGCTAGGGTACGGGAACTTCTCCCCCCCGAGTACCGCTAGAGCCAATGCTTTCGTTATCACACATTGCTATATATGGCGATAGAAATAGGTCAGGCTATTGCACCAAAGCTTTGAGGCGTGATATAGTCCCTGCGGAAGGGAAAAGAGGAAGGAGGTGAGGAATGGCAGCAAAGAAAACGGTGACCAAAGCGGATCTGGTGGACCAGGTGGCCTCGGCCACGGGCCTCAAGAAGAAGGACGTGAAGGCGGCGGTGGATGCCTTCTTGGCCAAGGTGGAAGAGGCGCTCTCCGCCGGCAACAAGGTGCAGCTCACCGGCTTCGGCACCTTTGAGGTGCGCAAGCGGAAGGCCCGCACCGGCGTGAAGCCCGGCACCAAGGAGAAGATCAAGATCCCCGCCACCCAGTACCCCGCCTTCAAGCCGGGCAAGGCCCTCAAGGAGAAGGTCAAGAAGTAAGTATTCCCTTCCCCCAGGGGGCTTTAGCCCCCTGGGTTTATCCTTTACGCTCCGCCCAGGGCCCCGCCCGGCTTGATCTTGGGCACCACCCTGGGCGCTTCCCTTTCCTCCCGTTCCTGGGGCTTTTCCTCCTCCAGGGGCAGGCCCTCCACCACCTTTTGGAACTCCTCGGCGGTGAGGGTTTCCCGCTCCAAGAGGGTTTCCGCCACCCGTTCCAAGACCTCCCGCTTTTCCTCTAGAAGGCGCTTCACCCGGGCGTACTGCTCCTCAATGAGGCGGCGCACCGCCTCGTCAATGCGCTTGGCGGTCTCCTCGGAGTACTGGCGGACGTCGTACCCCCCGAGGTAGGTATCCTCCCGCACGGCGTAGGCCACGGGGCCGAACTCGGGGTGCATGCCCCACTCCGTGATCATGCGCCGGGCCAACTCCGTGGCCTGGCGGAAGTCGTTCTCCGCCCCCGTGGTCACGTCCTCAAAGACGAGCTCCTCCGCCGCCCGCCCGGCCAGGGCCACGGCGATCTGGTCCAGAAGCCGCTTCCTGGACCAATGGAGCATGTCCTCCCGCCGGGGCATCATGAAGCCCAAGGCCCGCCCCCGGGGAACGATGGTCACCTTGTGCACCCCGTCGGCGTGCTCCAGGAAGTGGGCGGCCAGGGCGTGCCCCGCCTCGTGGTAGGCGGTGATCTGCCGGTCACGGGGCGTGAGGACCAGGCTCTTCTTGGCGGGGCCCATCATCACCCGGTCCGCCGCCTCCTCGAGGTCTTTCATGGTGATCTTCTTCCGCCCCTCCCGGGCGGCGAGGAGGGCCGCCTCGTTCAGGAGGTTCTCCAAGTCCGCCCCCACAAAGCCGGGGGTGCGCTTGGCCAGGAGGGCCAGGTCCACGTCCTCCGCCAAGGGCTTACCCCGGGCGTGGATGCGCAGGATCTGTTCCCGCCCCCGCACGTCCGGAGCGTCTATGGCCACCTGCCGGTCAAAGCGGCCGGGGCGGAGAAGGGCGGGGTCCAGGACGTCCGGGCGGTTGGTGGCCGCCATGACGATGATGGTGGAGTCCTTCTCAAAGCCGTCCATCTCCACCAAGAGTTGGTTTAGGGTCTGCTCCCGCTCGTCGTTCCCCCCGCCCACCCCGGCGCCCCGCCGCCGGCCCACGGCGTCTATCTCGTCAATGAAGACGATGCAGGGGGCGTGGCGCTTAGCCGTTTCAAAGAGGTCCCGCACCCGGGCCGCCCCCACCCCCACGAACATCTCCACGAAGTCGGACCCCGAGGCGGTGATGAAGGGTACCTTGGCCTCCCCCGCCACCGCCCGGGCGATGTGGGTCTTCCCCACCCCGGGCGGCCCCACCAGGAGGACCCCTTTGGGGATGCGGGCCCCCATCTCGTGGAAGCGGCTCGGGTTTTTCAGGAACTCCACGATCTCCCTAAGCTCCTCCTTGGCCTCCTCCGCCCCAGCCACGTCCTTGAAGGTCACCTTGGGGGCCTCGGTGAGCACCTTGGCCCGGCTTTTGGTGAAGCTAAAGGCGGAATCGGAAGGCCCCGCCCTGCCCGTGCGGGAGAAGTAGAAAAGCGCCCCGATGAGTAGGCCCACCAGCAACAAGGGCCAGAGGAAGCCCAAGGGGCTTTGCCCCTGGGGAGGCTCCACCCGCACGCTCACCCCCCGCTTCATCCAGGCCTCCAAGGTGTCGTTGTCGGGGGGGCTTGCGGCGTAGGTGGTGAAGGTGGACCCGTCCACCAGGGTCCCCTGGATGCGGGTGTCCCCGGCGCGCACCACCACCTCCTTGACCCGGCCCGCCTGCAGGTCCTCGAGGAAGGTGGTGTAGTTCACCGCCCCGCCGGCGCTGCCCATGGTGCCCGCCAAGCTAAACGCCCAGGCCAGGAGGAGCAAGCCCAGGACGAAAACCAGGAAATTCAAAGGAAGCCGGGACATGTCTTCTCCTAGGGTACACGCAAGGCCCGGCTTCAGGGTAGCCCGCGGCACTATGACAAAACCTTGCTCAACTCTCTTGACTGAAAAGAATGGAGGCCTTATGCTTGAGGTTGAGAGGTGAGCTATGGCAAAGGCAGTGGGCATTGACCTCGGCACCACCAACAGCGTCATCGCCGTGATGGAAGGCGGCAAGCCCGTGGTGCTGGAAAACGCCGAAGGCGAGCGGGTGACCCCCAGCGTGGTGGCCTTCCGGGACGGGGAAACCCTGGTGGGCCGCATGGCCAAGCGCCAAGCGGTCCTGAACCCCGAGGGGACGATCTTTGAGATCAAGCGCTTCATCGGCCGCCGCTGGGAGGAGGTGCAGGAGGAGGCCAAGCGGGTCCCCTACAAGGTGGTCCCGGGGCCCGATGGCGGCGTGCGGGTGGAGGTGAAGGGCAAGCTCTACACCCCCGAGGAGATCAGCGCCATGATCCTCCGCAAGCTGGTGGAGGACGCCTCCAAGAAGCTTGGGGAGAGGATCACCAAAGCGGTGATCACCGTACCCGCCTACTTCAACAACGCCCAGCGGGAGGCCACGGCCAACGCCGGGCGCATCGCCGGGCTCGAGGTCCTGCGCATCATCAACGAGCCCACCGCCGCCGCCCTGGCCTACGGCCTGGACAAGAAGGGGAACGAAACCGTCCTCGTCTTTGACCTGGGGGGCGGCACCTTTGACGTCACCATCCTGGAGATCGGCGAGGGCGTGTTTGAGGTGAAGGCCACCTCCGGGGACACCCACCTGGGCGGGAGCGACATGGACCACGCCATCGTCAACTGGGTGGCGGAGGAGTTCAAGAAGGAGTACGGGGTGGACCTGCGGGCGGACCGCCAGGCCCTGCAACGCCTCATTGAGGCGGCGGAGAAGGCCAAGATTGAGCTCTCCAGCATGACGGAAACCACCATCAGCCTCCCCTTCATCGCCCTGGACCCCGCCAGCAAGACCCCCCTGCACCTGGAGAAGAAGCTCACCCGGGCCAAGTTTGAGGAGCTCATTGAGCCCCTCCTGAAGCGCCTCCGGGGCCCCGTGGAGCAGGCCTTGAAGGACGCCGGCCTCTCCCCGAACCAGATTGACGAGGTGATCCTGGTGGGCGGGGCCACCCGGGTGCCCGCGGTGCAAAGGGTGGTGAAGGAGCTCTTGGGCAAGGAGCCCAACCGCTCCGTGAACCCCGACGAGGTGGTGGCCATGGGGGCCGCCATCCAGGCGGGCGTGCTCATGGGCGAGGTGCGGGACGTGGTCCTCCTGGACGTCACCCCCCTGTCCTTGGGCGTGGAAACCAAGGGCGGGGTGATGACCGTCCTCATCCCCCGGAACACCACCATCCCCACCCGCAAGTGCGAGATCTTCACCACGGCGGAGCACAACCAGACCGCCGTGGAGATCCACGTCCTCCAGGGCGAGCGCCCCATGGCCGCCGACAACAAGAGCCTAGGCCGCTTCCGCCTCGAGGGCATCCCCCCCATGCCCGCCGGGGTGCCGCAGATTGAGGTCTGCTTTGACATTGACGCCAACGGCATCCTCCACGTCACGGCCCGGGAGAAGTCCACGGGCAAGGAAGCCTCCATCACCATCCAGAACACCACCACCCTCTCCGAAGAGGAGATCCAGCGCATCATTGAGGAGGCTAAGCGCCACGCCGAGGAGGACCGGCGGCGCAAGGAGCACGCCGAGCTCAAGAACACCCTGGACTCCGCCCGCGTCCAAGCAGAAAGGGTCCTCTCCGAGAAGCAGGGTACCCCCGAGGCCAAGGCCCGCCTCGAGGCGGCCATCCAAAAGGCCAAGGAACTGGTGGAGCGGGACGCCCCCGACCCCGAGCTCAAGGCGGCCACGGAGGAGCTCTTGAAGGCGGTGGAGGCCTACGAGAAGGGGGCCACGGCGGCAAGCGGCAAGGGCCCGGACGACGTGATTGACGCCGATTACAAGCCGGC
Source organism: Thermus hydrothermalis (assembly GCF_022760925.1). NCBI lineage: Bacteria > Thermotogati > Deinococcota > Deinococci > Thermales > Thermaceae > Thermus > Thermus hydrothermalis. The sequence continues at coordinate 111,442 of NZ_JAKTNT010000006.1, forward strand.
GGAGTAGGGGTAAACCGCTAGGCCCCGCCCCCACGGGCGGGGCCCCCCACCCTCGGGAGGAAAGATGGAAGAGAGGAAAGAAAGCGCTCTAGAACAAGACCTCCAGGCGATGGAGAAGGAGGCGGAAGCTTTAGAAAGCCGCCTCCAAGCGGCGGAGGAAGAGCTTAAGCGCTTCAAGGACCAGTACCTCCGCCTCCTCGCCGACTTTGACAACTACCGCAAGCGCATGGAGGAAGAGCTTAGGCTTCGGGAACGGGAAGGGGTTTTGAAGGCGGTGCGGGCGCTCCTCCCCATCCTGGACGACCTGGAACGGGCCCTGGAGTTCGCCGAGGCCAGGCCAGAAAGCATCCTCCAAGGGGTGAAGGCCGTGCGGGAAGGCTTTTTCCGCATCCTGGCCGGGCTTGGGGTGGAGGAGGTGCCTGGGGAAGGCGAGCGCTTTGACCCCCGGTACCACGAGGCCATCGGCCTCCTGCCCGGGGAGCCCGGCAAGGTGGCCCGGGTCTTCCAGCGGGGCTTCCGCCTGGGGGAGGCCCTGGTGCGCCCGGCCCGGGTGGCGGTGGGCGAGGAGAAAAGCCCGGAGGCAGAGGGCGTGGAGTAAGCCATGAAGGACTACTACGCCATTTTGGGCGTCCCGAGAAACGCCACGCAGGAGGAGATCAAGAGGGCCTACAAGCGCCTGGCCCGCCAGTACCACCCCGACGTCAACAAGAGCCCCGAGGCGGAGGAGAAGTTCAAGGAGATCAACGAGGCCTACGCCGTCCTCTCCGACCCGGAAAAGCGGAAGCTTTACGATACCTATGGCACCACCCAAGCCCCCCCACCCCCACCCCCCGGCGGATACGATTTCTCGGGCTTTGACGTGGAGGACTTCTCCGACTTCTTCCAAGAGCTCTTCGGCGGGGGGCTTTTCGGCCGTAGGGGACGCAGGCGGGGCCGGGACGTGCGGGCCGAGCTTCCCCTCACCCTGGAAGAGGCCTTCCACGGGGGGGAAAAGGTCTTGGAGGTGGGGGGGCGCCGGGTTTCCGTGCGCATCCCCCCCGGGGTGCAGGAGGGAAGCGTGATCCGCCTGCCGGGGATGGGCGGCCCTGGGGAGCCCCCGGGGGACCTCCTCCTCCACGTGCGCCTTCTCCCCCACCCCTACTTCCGCCTCGAGGGCCAAGACCTCTACGCCACCTTGGACGTGCCCGCCCCCATCGCCGTGGTGGGGGGCAAGGTGCGGGCAAAGACCTTGGAAGGCCCCGTGGAGGTCACCATCCCCCCAAGGACCCAGGCGGGGCGGAAGCTACGGCTAAGGGGCAAGGGCTTCCCCGGACCTTCAGGCCGGGGCGACCTCTACCTGGAGGTGCGCCTCACCATCCCCGAGCGCCTCACCCCCGAGGAAGAAGCCCTCTGGAAAAAGCTCGCGGAGGCGTACTATGCTCGTGCGTAGCGGGTGGATTTCCCTGGACGCCTTGGCGGAGTACGGCCTCACCCTAAGCGCCGTGCAGGCCTACGTGGAGATCGGCTTCGTGGAGCCTTTGGTGGTGGGGGATACCTGGTACTTCCGCCAAGAAGACCTCCAGCGCATGGCCAAGGCTGAGCGCATCCGTAAGGACCTCGGGGCCAACCTCATCGGGGCCGCCCTGGTGGTGGAGATCCTAGAGAGGCGGTAGGTCCGCTGGGACATCCTTACCCCCCTTTTCCTGCTAAACTCCAGACAAAGCGCTCCCTTCTCTCCGTATCCCCGACGCCGGCCCGATCGGGTTTGGGTTTTCGCTTCTCAATCTTCTTGACACAATTTATGTCAAGTGATATGCTTAGCTTAGCAGGAGGTAAGGGGCATGAACCTGGAACGCTGGACGCAAGCTGCCCGCGAAGCCCTGGCCCAGGCGCAGGTCCTGGCCCGGGAGATGAAGCACCAGGCCATTGACCTGCCCCATCTCTGGGTGGTTCTCCTCAAAGACCCCAAGGGCCTGGCTTGGCGCCTCCTGGAAAAGGCGGGGGCCGACCCCAAGGCCCTTAAGGAACTCCAGGAAAGGGAGCTCGCCCGGCTACCCAAGGTGGAAGGGGCGGAAGGGGGGCAGTACCTCACGAGCCGCCTCTCGGGCGCCTTCCACCGGGCCGAGGCCCTGATGGCGGAGCTCAAGGACCGCTTCGTGGCCCTGGACACCCTGGTCCTGGCCTTGAGCGAGGCCACCCCGGGGCTTCCCGGCCTAGAGCCCCTGAAAAAAGCCTTACAAGACCTAAGAGGAGGGAAGACCGTGCAGACGGAACACGCAGAAAGCACCTACAACGCTTTGGAGCAGTACGGCATTGACCTGACCCAGATGGCCGCCGAGGGGAAACTGGACCCCGTGATCGGCCGGGACGAGGAGATCCGGCGGGTCATCCAGATCCTCCTCCGGCGCACCAAGAACAACCCGGTCCTCATCGGCGAGCCCGGCGTGGGGAAGACCGCCATCGTGGAGGGGTTAGCCCAGCGCATCGTCAAGGGGGACGTGCCCGAAGGCCTCAAGGGCAAGCGCATCATCTCCTTGCAGATGGGCTCCCTCCTGGCCGGGGCCAAGTACCGGGGCGAGTTTGAGGAGCGCCTGAAGGCGGTGATCCAGGAGGTGGTGCAGTCCCAAGGGGAGATCATCCTCTTCATTGACGAGCTCCACACCGTGGTGGGGGCGGGCAAGGCGGAGGGCGCCGTGGACGCCGGGAACATGCTCAAACCCGCCTTGGCCCGGGGCGAACTCAGGCTCATCGGGGCCACCACCTTGGACGAGTACCGGGAGATTGAGAAGGACCCCGCCCTGGAGCGGCGCTTCCAGCCCGTATACGTGGACGAGCCCAGCGTGGAGGACACCATCTCCATCCTCCGGGGCATCAAGGAGAAGTACGAGGTGCACCACGGGGTGCGCATCTCCGACCCCGCCATCGTGGCGGCGGCCGTCCTCTCCCACCGCTACATCACGGAAAGGCGCCTCCCGGACAAGGCCATTGACCTCATTGACGAGGCGGCGGCGAGGCTCCGCATGGCTTTGGAAAGCGCCCCGGAGGAGATAGACACCCTGGAGCGGAAGAAGCTCCAGCTGGAGATTGAAAGGGAGGCCTTGAAAAAGGAGAAGGACCCCGACTCCCTGGAGCGCCTTAAGGCCATTGAGGCGGAGATCGCCGAGCTCACCAAGGAGATAGAAAAGCTCCGGGCGGAGTGGGAGGCGGAGCGGGAAATCCTGAAGAAGCTCCGCGAAGCGCAGCAACGCCTGGACGAGGTGCGGCGGCAGATAGAGCTTGCGGAAAGGCAGTACGACCTGAACCGGGCGGCGGAGCTCCGCTACGGGGAGTTGCCCCGCCTCGAGGCCGAGGTGGAGGCGCTTTCCGAGAAGCTAAGGGGCGCCAGGTTCGTCCGCCTGGAGGTCACGGAGGAGGACATCGCCGAGATCGTCTCCCGCTGGACCGGCATCCCCGTGGCCAAGCTCCTGGAGGGCGAGCGGGAAAAGCTTTTGCGGCTTGAAGAGGAGCTCCACAAGCGGGTGGTGGGCCAGGAGGAGGCCATACGGGCCGTGGCCGACGCCATCCGCCGCGCCCGGGCCGGGCTCAAGGACCCGAACCGCCCCATCGGGAGCTTCCTCTTCCTGGGCCCCACGGGGGTGGGCAAGACGGAGCTGGCCAAGACCCTGGCCGCCACCCTCTTTGACACCGAGGAGGCCATGGTGCGCATTGACATGACCGAGTACATGGAAAAGCACGCCGTCTCCCGCCTCATCGGGGCCCCGCCGGGCTACGTGGGCTACGAGGAGGGGGGCCAGCTCACCGAGGCGGTGCGGCGCAGGCCTTACACCGTCATCCTCTTTGACGAGATTGAGAAGGCCCACCCCGACGTCTTCAACATCCTCCTGCAAATCCTGGACGATGGCCGCCTCACGGACAGCCACGGGCGCACCGTGGATTTCCGCAACACGGTCATCATCCTCACCTCCAACCTGGGTAGCCCCCTCATCCTCGAGGGCATCCAGAAGGGCCTGCCCTACGAGAGGATCCGGGAGGAGGTCTTCGGGGTCTTGCAGAAGCACTTCCGCCCCGAGTTCCTGAACCGCTTGGACGAGATCGTGGTCTTCCGGCCCCTCTCGCAGGAGCAAATTCGGGCCATCGTGGAGATCCAGCTTGGGAACCTCCGGGCCCGGCTTGCGGAAAAGCGCATCACCCTGGAGCTCACCGAGGCGGCCAAGGACTTCCTGGCCCAAAGGGGCTACGACCCCGTCTTCGGCGCCCGGCCCCTGAAGCGCGTGATCCAACGGGAGCTGGAAACCCCCTTGGCCAAGAAGATCCTGGCCGGGGAGGTGAAGGAGGGGGACCGGGTGGTGGTGGACGCCACGCCCCAAGGCCTGGTGTTCCACACCGCCACCCGGGTAGAGGCCTAAAGGAGGGAGAAGATGGACGTGCTGGAGGTGTTGCGGCAGGCTTACCAGGACGAGCTCCTGGACGCCCTAAGGGCCGAGCGGGCGGCGGAAGGGGTGCCCTACCCCCACGTCCGGGCCCTCCTCCAGGAGGTGGCTTCCCGGGAGCGGGCCCACGCGGAGGCCCTGGCCGAGGCCCTGCGGAAGCGGGGGGCCTCCCTGCCCCCCGCCCCCAAGGCCGGGGAGGAGGGTTGGGAGGCCATGCTCCGCCTCCTCTCCGAGGAGGGGTTTGACCGGGCCTATTACCTGGAGAGCACCTTCCCCGACCCCGAGCTGGAAAGCCTTTTCACCCGCCTCGGCCAGGAGGAGCGGTTGAACCAGGAAGCGGTACGGAAAGCGGTGGCGCTTATCGGAGGTAACCTATGATCTCTAAGGAAGAAGTCAAACGGCTACGCGAGGCCATCGGCAAGGCGGAAGGTCCCGTGCTCTCCCTGTACCTGGACGTGAACCCGGCCAAGCCGGAAAACGCTTCCAGGGCCTACGCCCTGAGGGCCAAGGACGCCATGAAGGCCCTTAAGGTCCCCGAGGACCTGGCGGAGAAGGTGCTGGAGGTCCTTAAGAACCAGGTCCTCGAGGCCAAGACCGCCGTCTTCTTCGCCGGGGAAGACCTCTTTGAGGTCCTTCTCCTGCAGGTGGAACTCCCCTTGGTGAGCGCTCTGAAGACCCACTTCCTGGACGAAAAGGAAAGCCGCCTCCTTAGCGGCGGCGTCCTGGCCCACTACGGCCCTCCCTTCCTCCTCCCCCTGGTCTACGCCCTGGACGAGTACGAGCGCTACGGGGTGGTCTACGTGGACCAGGAGCGCTGGCGGGTCTTTGAGGTCTTCCTGGGGGAGATTGAGGAGGTCCAGGACGCCTTCTTGGCCCTGGACACCGAGGCCTGGCGCCGCCTCAGCCTGGACGCCCCTGGCCGCCGCTTCAACCTGGGGGGCATCGCCCGGGGCGGGGCGGGGCAAGACCTCTTCGCCAAGCGCCTCGAGGCCTGGGAAGAGCGGTTTTACAAGGCCTTGGCCCATGACCTGGAAAAGCTCGTGGAGGGCCGGGGCTTCACCCGCCTTGTCCTCATGGGCCCCGAGGAGCACACCAAGCTTTTCTTGGGCTACCTGCCCAAGCGCCTGAAGGAGAAGGTGGTGGCCCTCCTCCCCTCCCTCCCCCACCCCGGGGCCACCCCCGGCCAGGTGCTAAAGCGCCTGGAGCCGGAGCTTTCCGCCATTGAGCGGGCCAAGGAGGTGGAGCTTCTCAAGAGCCTGGAAGAGGCCTACCCCAAGGCGGTCTTCGGCCCTGAGGTGCTGGAGAGGGTGCAGGAAGGGCGGGTGGAGGTCTGGGTCCTGCCCTGGACCCTGGACCAGGGGGTTTACGCCTGCGATGGCCTCTACTTCGCCGAGGAAGCCAAGGTCCTGGCCTTCTGCGAGCGCCCCGAGGCCAAGCCCTTGGCCGTGGTGCTGCCCGAGCTCGCCGCAGGCTACGCCACCAAGCTGGAGTTCGTGCGCGGCGAGGCGGAAAAAAGGCTTCTTGAGCGCGGGGGGATGGCCGCGCTCTTGAGGTGGTAAGGAGGTGATGGGAGATGTTGCGGTTTGATCCTTTTAGGGAGCTGGAGGAGCTTCAGGAAAGGCTGGCGCGGGCCTTCGTTCCCCAGGCCCAGCAGGGCCCCCGGGTCTACGCCCCGCCGGTGGATGTGATGGAGGACGCCGAAGGGCTCCACCTCCTCGTCTACCTCCCGGGGGTGGATCCTGCCAAGGTGGAGGTGGTGGCGGAAGAGGGCGTCCTCTCCGTGAAGGCGGAGCGGCCCCTGGAGAAGCAAGAGGGGGTGGCGTACCACCGGCTCGAGGGCCCCTACGGCACCTTCGCCCGGAGCTTCAACGTGCCCAGCACCTACGACCTCTCCCGGGTACAGGCCCGGTTCCGCCACGGCGTCTTGCACCTTCTCGTGCCCAAGGCGGAGGCCACGAAGCCCAAAAAGATCCAGGTCCAGGTGGAGTAAGGAGGTGAGGTATGCGGCGCACGGTAAGGTACATCCTGGCCACCTCTAACCCCATGGGAGACCTCGAGGCCCTGGAGAAGTTCGTCAAGGTGGCCCCGGACACGGGGGCGGACGCCATCGCCGTCATCGGCAACCTCATGCCCAAGACGGCCAAAAGCCGCGACTACGCTGCCTTCTTCCGCATCCTGTCCGAGGCGCACCTCCCCACCGTCTACATCCCCGGCCCCGAGGACGCCCCCATCTGGGAGTACCTGCGGGAGGCGGCCAACATTGAGCTGGTCCGGCCCGAGATGCGGAGCGTCCACGAAACCTTCACCTTCTGGAAAGGCCCCTACCTGGTGGCGGGGCTAGGCGGTACCATCACCGAGGACGGGGAGCCCGAGGAGCACGAGGCCCTGCGCTACCCTGCCTGGGTGGCGGAGTACCACCTGAAGGCCCTTTGGGAGCTTAAGGACTACCCCCGGATCTTCCTCTTCCACACCGCCCCCTACCACAAGGGCCTGGGCGAGGGGGGCTCCCACGAGGTGGCCCACCTCATCAAGACCCACAACCCCCTCCTCGCCATCGTGGCCGGTAGGGGCCAGAAGCACGAAATGCTGGGCGCAAGCTGGGTGGTGGTCCCCGGGGACCTTTCCGAAGGAGAGTATAGCCTCCTAGACCTCCGCGCCCGCAAGCTGGAAACGGGCAACGTGCGCTGATGGACAAGGTGGTGGTCTGCCCCAACTGCGGCGCCAAGAACCGGCTTGGGACGCCCCCGCCCGGCCAGGTACCTGTTTGCGGGGCCTGCAAGTCTCCCCTGCCCTGGATCGTGGAGGCGGACGAGCGGAGCTTCCCGGAGGAGGTGGCGGGGGCGCCCCTGGTGCTGGTGGACTTCTGGGCGCCCTGGTGCGGACCCTGCCGGATGGTGGCCCCCCTTTTGGAAGCCCTGGCCCAGGAGCACGCCGGCAAGCTCAAGGTGGTGAAGGTGAACACCGACTTTAACCCGGGGCTTGCCGCCCGGTACGGGGTGAGGAGCATCCCCACCCTGGTGCTCTTCCAACGAGGCCACCCGGTGGCCACCTGGGTGGGGGCAAGCCCCAAGCGGGTCCTGGTGGAGCGCCTTAAGCCCTACCTGGCCTGAAGGAGGTGGAAGATGCTGGAAAAGCTTTGGCCCTTTGGCAAGAACCGGGTGCGCAAGGCCTTTGAAGAGGCCCTGGAGAAGGCCTTCCAGGAAACCGAGGTTTTGGAACCCCTCTCCGAGCTGGAGGAGCACGAGGACCACTACCTCCTCCGGGTGGAGGTGCCCGGGCTCGGCCCCGAGAACCTCGAGGTGCGCCTGGAGGGGGACCAGCTCGTGGTGGAGGGGGAGAAGCGGGAGGAAAAGCGCACCAAGCACCTGGCGGAAATCGTCTACGGCAGGATCTACCGCGCTTACCTCCTGCCCAAGGACGCCAAGAAGGAGGGCATTGAGGCCCGCCTCCGCAAGGGGGTGTTGGAGGTGAGGATCCCGCGGGAAAAGCGCCCCGCCGAGCCCCCGGTGAAGATCCCCGTGAAGGAGGCCTAGAGGGTGCCCCGCCTCCCACGGCGGGGCCTTCTTTTATCAACTAACTTGACAAGCACATGCGCAATTCTTTACCATGACACACGGAGGGATGGCTATGCTGATGAAAGTAGCCGAGTTTGAGAAGCTTTTCCGCCTGGCCGCAGGCCTGGACGTGGACAAAAACGACCTCAAGCGGCTTTCCGATTTCCTCAGGAACAAGCTCTACGACCTCTTGGTGGTGGCCGAAAGGAACGCCAAGTACAACGGGCGGGACATCATCTTTGAACCCGACCTGCCCGTGACCAAGGGCCTCCAGGAAACCCTTAGGGCGTTCCGCCAAATGGACACCCAGCTGGAGCTCAAGCCCGTCCTGGACGCCCTAGCCGCTTTGCCGCCTCTGGACCTAGCGGTGTCGGAGGACGTGCAAAACCTCCTCCCCGAGCTCGCCGGGGCCTTGGTGGTGGCCTACGCCCGGGTGCTCAAGGAGCTGGACCCCGCCCTCAAGAACCCGGAAACCTCCCACCACGAACGGGCGGAGCGGGTCTTCAACCTCCTCCTCTAGCCATGCAGGAAGCCCTCCTCGCCCTTTACCGGAGGGCCACCCGCCTGGTCTTCAACCTGGTGGTGGTGGCCCTCCTGGTGGGCCTCTTCGTGGGGGTAGGGCGCACCTTCTTGGAGCTTGGGCTCACCCTCAGCGAGCCCACGGTGCGCCTGGGCCTGAAAGAGCTCGTTACCAACGTCCTAAGCCTGATTATCGTTCTGGAGCTAGTCCGGGTTTTTGTGGAATATTTTGAGTTTGAGCGGGTGCGCCTCGAGGTCCTCCTGGAGATCGGCGTGGCCCTAGCCCTAAGGGAGCTCCTCCTCCTGCTCTTTGCGGAGAAGATAGGGGGGCTAGACCTCTTCCTCTGGGCCCTGGGAATCCTCGCCCTGGTGGCGGGGCGCACCCTGGCCGTCCAGTTTTCCCCAAGGAGGGCGCGATGAAGGTGGAAGAAGTGGTGCTTCCTGGCGTAGGGCGCAAGTTCACCGTCACCGTGGGCAGTGGGGACCGGCTCGTCATCGTGGTCCACCACTCGGGCAAGCGGGAACTCCAGTACTTTGAGGCCGGGGAGGAGGACGAGCCCACCGCCACCCTGGACCTCACCGACGAGGAGGCCCGGGAACTCGGGGCCATCCTGGCCGGGGTCCTCTTCCACCCCGAGGCGGTGGGGGATACCCAGAGCAAGCTGGGGGCCAAGGTCATTGAGTGGATCAAGGTCCTCCCCGGCTCGAAGCTTGCCGGTCGCAAGGTGGGAGAGCTTCCCTTGCCGCCCGGAGCCCACCTCCTGGCCGTGGACCGGCCCGGGGCTCCCTTGATCCCCAACCCGGACCCCGAAGTGATGTTGGAGGTGGGGGACACCCTGGTGGTAGCGGGAAGCCGCGAGGCGGTGGAAGCCTTGAAGAGGAGCCTCTGATGCACCCCTCGGTGGAGGCCTTCGCCCTAGCCGCAGGGCTTCTCGCCCTGGGGGCAGCCCTGGTGCACCGCTTTGGCTTTCCTCCCCTTCCCGTCTACCTCCTCACAGGGCTTGCGGTGGGGGAAGGGCTTCCCGTGGAGGAGCTAGAGCCCCTGCCCTCCTTGGGGCTATTGCTCCTCCTCTTCTCCGTGGGCTTGGAGTTTGGACCAGACCGCCTTAGGGAGCTTTCCGGCAAGGCCACCCGGGCCGGGCTTTACGACGCCTTGGCCCTGCCCCTGGGGTTTCTCCTGGGGCTTCTCGCCGGGCTTGACCTGCGGGGGGCCGCCCTTTTGGCGGGGGTCATTTACATAAGCTCCAGCGCCGTCATCGTCAAGCTCATCATTGACCTGCGCCGGGCCGCCAACCCGGAAAGCGAGGTGGTCCTGGGGGTCTTGGTGCTGGAGGACCTGGTGGTGGCCTTCCTCCTCGCCCTCTTGGGCGGACACGGGGCAGCGGGCTTCCTGGGCGGGATCGCCCTCGCCACCCTTTACCTCCTCTTCGCCCGGTACTTGGGCCCGAGGCTTGTCCGGTTTATGGAGGGGCTTTCCGATGAGCTGGTCCTCCTCCTGGGCGCCGCCTTCACCGCCGGCACCGCCCTTCTCTTCCACGCCGTGGGCGCTTCCGAAGGCGTGGGGGCCTTCCTCTCCGGGGTCATCGCCGCTGGCCTTGGCCTTAGGGAAAGGCTAGAGCACCTCTTTGGCCCCGTGAGGGACCTGGGGGTGGCCCTTTTCTTCCTGGTGGTGGGGGCCGAGGCCCTGAAGCTCCTTAAGGGGCTTAGCCCCTTGGCGGTGGGGCTTGTGGTCCTGGGGCTTTTCCTCAAGCTCCCCCTCAACCACCTGGGCGGGGCCCAGGCCGGGCTTGGCCGCAAGCGGCGGCTCTATAGCGCCCTTTACCTGGTGCCCCGGGGCGAGTTCAACCTGGTCCTGGGAAGCCTGGCCCTGGCCCAAGGCTACCCCTTGGTGGCCCAGGTGGCGGTGCTTTTGGTGCTTCTCTCCATCCCCTTGGGGGCCCTCCTCATCCGCTACGCCCCGGAGCTGGGCGAACGCCTCTACCCAAGGGCCCCCAGGCCCAGGCGGGTAAGCTCCTAGGCCCGGATAGGGGCCTTGGGAAAGGCTTAGACTGGTAAACTCCTCCTTGGAGGTCACCTATGGACATTTTCTTCCAGCTTTTCTGGCTCTTCTTTATCCTCTCGGCCCTCTCCCCCTACTTCCAACAGCAGATGCTCTTGGGGGCCAGGGCCCGCAAGATCGCCGAGCTGGAGAGGAAGCGGGGTAGCCGGGTCATCACCCTCATCCACCGCCAGGAGGCGGTGAGCTTCTTGGGCATCCCCATCAGCCGCTTCATCAACATTGACGACTCCGAGCAGGTCCTCCGGGCCATCCGCCTCACGGACAAGAACATGCCCATTGACCTCATCCTCCACACCCCAGGGGGCCTGGTCCTGGCGGCGGAGCAGATCGCCGAGGCCCTTCTGCGCCACCCGGCCAAGGTAACCGTCTTCGTCCCCCACTACGCCATGTCGGGGGGTACCCTCATCGCCCTGGCCGCCGACGAGATCGTCATGGACGAAAACGCCGTACTAGGCCCCGTGGACCCCCAGCTCGGCCAGTACCCGGCGGCGAGCGTCCTCAAGGTCCTGGAAAAGAAGCCCCTCTCGGAGATTGACGACCAGACCCTCATCCTGGCGGACATAGCGGAAAAGGCCCTCAAGCAGGTGAAGGCCACGGTGAAGAACCTCCTCCTCAAGCACATGCCCGAGGAGAAGGCGGAGGAAGTGGCCCACCTCCTATCCCAAGGGACCTGGACCCACGACTACCCCATTGACGTGGCCCAGGCCAGGGGCTTGGGGCTCAACGTTTCCACGGACATGCCCCTGGAGGTCTACGAGCTCATGGACCTCTACCCTCAGGCCCAAGGCGGCAAGCCCAGCGTCCAGTACGTGCCCCTCCCCTACCGCCAGGAGCCCAAAGCCGGGAGGTCCTAAGCTTGTTTCCCCTTTACGACCTGAACCAGGCCCGCAGGCCCGCCCTGGTGGTTAAGGGGCTAGTTTTGGCCAACGCCCTGGTCTTCCTTTGGCAGCTCTCCGTGGGTCTAGAGGAAAGCGCCTACGCCCTAGGCTTCATCCCCGCCCGCTTCTTCGCCGACCCCCTGGGGGAAGGGTACCACCTTCTCACCAGCATGTTCCTCCATGGGAGCTTTTTCCACATTCTTTCCAACATGTGGTTCCTCTGGGTCTTCGGGGACAACGTGGAAGACCGCATGGGCCACGGGCGCTTCCTCCTCTTCTACCTTCTGGGCGGGGTGGCCGCTGCCCTGGCCCAGGGGCTTCTCACCCCCTTCTCCCCCGTACCCATGATAGGGGCGAGCGGGGCCGTTTCCGCGGTGCTCGGCGCCTACTACGCCCTCTTCCCCAGGGCGTACGTGGTTTCCCTGGTCCTCTTCATCTTCCCCTTGTTCGTCACCTTCCCCGCCGGGTTTTACCTGGGGTACTGGGCCTTCCTCCAGCTCATCCAGGGGCTTTTGGGCCTCCCCGGGGTGGCCTGGTGGGCCCACCTGGGAGGCTTCCTCTACGGGGTCCTCCTGGCCCCGCGCTTGGCCCGGAGGTGGCGGCGCTGGTAAACTCTGGCCCATGAAGGTAGCCGAGCTCATGACCCCAAGCCCGGATACCATCGGGCCCGAGGCCACCCTCGAGGAAGCCGCCCGGCGCATCCTGGAAAAGCGCTACGGGAGCCTTCCCGTGGTGGACCGGGAAGGATACCTCCTGGGGCTTCTCCAGGTGGAGGAGCTCCTACCCCGGCCCGAGAACATCCCCTTCTCCGACGTGGAGGCTTTGCAACTCTTTGGGGAGTGGGTAGATGAAAGCTTCCTGGAAGACATCTACCGCCGTTACCAAAAAACCCCGGTAAAGGCGGTCATGCGCACGGATATCCCCCGCGTCCACCCGGAGGACCCCGCCGGTAAAGCCCTAGGGGTCCTCCTCACCACCGAGGTGCGCCACCTCCCCGTGGTGGACCGGGAGAACAAGGTGGTGGGCATCCTCACCCGGAGCGATTTCCTCAAGCTTTTCCTAAGGAGGGGCTGATGCACGGGGCAGGGCACCTGCTCGAGGTCTTCTACCTCCTCCTCGCCGCCCAGGTCATGGCCTTCCTCTTCCGGCGGCTCAACCAGCCCGTGGTCATCGGGGAGGTCCTGGCGGGGGTACTGGTGGGACCTTCCCTCTTGGGCCTGGTGCACGAGGGGGAGATCCTGGAGTTTTTGGCCGAACTCGGGGCCATCTTCCTCCTCTTCATGGTGGGACTGGAAACCCGGCTAAGGGACATCCTGGCCGTGGGCAAGGAGGCCTTTTTGGTGGCCGTCTTGGGCGTGGCCTTTCCCTTTGTGGGGGGCTACCTCTTTGGCCTTCAAATCGGCTTCGCCACCCTCCCCTCCCTCTTCCTGGGCACCGCCCTGGTGGCCACCAGCGTGGGCATCACCGCCCGCGTGCTCCAGGAGCTTGGGGTGCTTTCCCGCCCCTACGCCCGCATCATCCTGGGGGCAGCGGTGATTGACGACGTTCTAGGCCTCATCGTTCTGGCGGTGGTGAACGGGGTGGCCAAGACCGGGCAGGTGGAAACGGGGGCCATCCTAGAACTCATCCTCCTCTCCGTCCTTTTCGTGGGGGCTGCCATCCTCCTCTCCACCCTCTTCGTCCGGCTCCCCCTGGAGCGCCTGCCGGTGGGAAGCCCCTTGGGCTTCGCCCTGGCCCTCGGGGTGGGCATGGCCGCCCTGGCCGCCAGCATCGGCCTGGCCCCCATTGTGGGGGCCTTCCTGGGGGGGATGCTCCTTTCCGAGGTTCGGGAGAAGTACCGCCTGGAGGAGCCCATCTTCGCCGTGGAAAGCTTCCTCGCCCCCCTCTTCTTCGCCATGGTGGGGGTGCGGCTGGAGCTTTCCGCCCTCTTCTCCCCCGCCGTTTTGGTGGCGGGAAGCGTGGTCACGGTCATCGCCATCCTGGGCAAGGTTCTCGGGGGGTTCCTGGGGGCCCTCACCCAGGGGGTCCGGAGCGCCCTCACCGTGGGGGTGGGCATGGCCCCCCGGGGGGAGGTGGGCCTCATCGTGGCCGCCTTGGGCCTGGCAGCGGGAGCGGTGAACGAGGAGGAGTACGCCATCGTGCTCTTCATGGTGGTCTTCACCACCCTCTTCGCCCCCTTCGCCCTGAAGCCCCTCATCGCCTGGACGGAGCGGGGGCTCCGCCAGGCTAAGGAATAGCCTGGTAGGCGGCGTAGGCGGAAAGGACCTGGCCCAGGTACTCCCGGGGCTCGTCCCGCTCCTGGAAGCGGAGGAAGGCCCAAAGGTTGCCCTCCCGGGCGATGCCCCGGGCGGTGTAGCCGATGCCCCCGTTGTAGGCGGTGAGGACGCAGACGAGCCCTTCCCTGTCCTTTAGGCCCAAAGCCTCGCACCGTTCCCCAAGCCAGCGCAGGTAACGGGCGGCGTAGCGGATGGCGCTTTCCGGGTCAAAGGGGTCGGCGGGGGGCTCCCCGAGCATCCGGGCCACGTCCGCCCAGGTGCTCCGTAGAAACTGGGCCAGGCCCAGGGCCCCCGTGGGGCTCACCGCCCGGGGGTCAAAGCGGCTTTCCACGTGGAGGAGGGCGAAAAGTAGGTTGGGGTCCAATCCCTCCCTCTGGGCGTAGGCCTCCACCCAGTCCCGGTAGGCCCGGGGGTAGGCCAAGGCGGTGGGCCAGGCGGCGCGGATCCCCTCCCGGTACATCCCGAGGCGGTAGAAGAGGGGAACGAGCTCGGGCCAGGCCTCGGGCCGTTGCCAAAGGAGGTAGCGGGCCTCCCCCCGGGCCCAGGCCTCCCGGCCCCCCATGAGGAGGGCCTCCACCCGGGAGGCCTCCGGCACGGGGGGCGCAGGGGGTGGAGGAGGGGGCGGGCTTGGGCGCTTGCCCAAGAGGAGCCCCAAGCCCCCTTGGAGAAGGGCCAAGGCCGCCTCCTGCACCCCCACGTCCCCCAGGGTTCCCGCGAGGAAATAGGCCCGCAGGGCGGCGTCGTCGGCGTAGGGGCTTTCCGTGCGGGCAAGCTTTAGGTAGCGGACAAGGGCCTCCCCCTTGCGCCCAAGCCGCTCCAGGAGGGCCGTGGCCCGCCAAAGGCCCTCAGGGGTGCTCTCCTCATAGAGGGCCAAGGCCTCCTCCACCCGGCCCATTTCCTCCAGAACCCTTCCCTGGGCGTACCGGGCCTCCGGGTGGGGATAGCGGGAAAAGGCCTCTAAAGCCTCTTCCCGCCGCCCCAGGCGCCAAAGGGCGTAGCCGAGCCCCAATAGCCCTCGAGGCTCCGCCTCCGCCCAGGCCCGGTAATGGGGCAACGCCTCCCGGTAGCGCCCTAGGCGGTAAAGGGCCTGGGCCCGCAGGTCCGGCCTCGCCCCCGGGGGAAGGACCTGGAGGAGCGCCTCGTAGGCCCGGCCCCGGAAGAGGGCCTCCCAAAGCCTCTCTCCCTCCCCAAGGCGCAAGAGGGCCGCCACCGCCTCCTCCTCGGGCAGAAGCCTTTCCCAAGCGGAAAAGGCCCTGGGATCCCTTGCCGCCTCCAAAAGGGGCGCCGCCACCCGCCAGGCGGCCTTGGCCTCCCAGCCCGGCTCAAAGGCCCTCACCCCCTCCAAGAAGAGGGCGTAGCGCCAGGCGTACTCCGCCCTTTCCGCCAAGGGCACCTCTTCCCGTTCCACCAGCTGCCAGCCGGCGAGCATCCGGGCATACCCTTCCCCCGCTAGGGCCACCTGCCGGAGCTCGGCCAGGCTTCCCCTCTCCAAGCGGGCGTAGTCCGGGGGAAGCCCCTGGGCTTGGCAGGCGGCGAGGAGGAAGAAGAGGGCAAGCCAGCGCACGTCCCTACCCTACCCCACCCCCCTGAGAGGCGGAAAAGAGGCAATCCTTCCCCCAAGGAAAGCCCCCTGGCATCCGGCGGGGGGTTAGGCGTAGCCTAGGAAGGCTTATGGCCCAGTTGCCGGGTTATCCCGAAGGACGTATTCCACCCCATAGCCTCGAGGCGGAGCAGAGCGTCCTTGGGGCCATCCTCCTGGATTCGGACGTCCTGGACGAACTGGAAGGCCTCCTCCCCTCCCCCGAGGCCTTCTACACCGAGGCCCACCGCAAGATCTACGCCGCCATGCAGGCCCTAAGGGGCCAGGGGAAGCCCGTGGACCTGGTCACCCTGGCCGAGGAACTCTCCCGCAGGAACGAGCTGGAGGGGGTGGGGGGGCTGAGCTACCTGGTGCAGCTTTCCGAGGCCACCCCCACCGCCGCCTACGCCGAGCACTACGCCCGCATCGTGGCGGAGAAGTGGACCCTGCGCAAGCTCATCCAGGCGGCGGGGGAGGCCATGCGCCTGGCCTATGAGGAGGCGGGGAGCCTGGACGAGATCCTGGACACCGCCGGGAAGAAGATCCTCGAGGTGGCCCTCACCCAGACGGACACCGAGGCCCGGGCTATGCGGGAACTGGTCCACGAAACCTTTGAGCACATTGAGGCCCTCTTCCAGAACAAGGGCGAGGTGGCGGGGGTGCGCACGGGCTTCAAGGAGCTGGACCAGCTCATCGGCACCCTCTCCCCGGGCTCCCTAAACATCATCGCCGCCCGCCCCGCCATGGGCAAAACCGCCTTCGCCCTCACCATCGCCCAACACGCCGCCCTGAAGGAGGGGGTGGGGGTGGGCATCTACTCCCTGGAGATGCCCGCCGCCCAACTCACCCTGCGCATGATGTGCTCCGAGGCCCGCATTGACATGAACCGGGTGCGCCTTGGGCAGCTTTCCGACCGGGACTTCTCCCGCCTGGTGGACGTGGCGGGCCGCCTTTCCGAAGCCCCCATCTACATTGACGACACCCCCGACCTGACCCTGATGGAACTCCGCGCCCGCGCCCGGCGGCTTAAGAGCCAGTACGGGGTGGGCCTTCTCATCATTGACTATCTGCAACTCATGGCCGGGCCCGGGGGCGGCAAGCAGGGGGAAAACCGCCAGCAGGAAATCGCCGCCATCTCCCGGGGGCTCAAGGCCCTGGCCCGGGAGCTCAACGTGCCCGTCATCGCCCTAAGCCAGCTTTCCCGGGCAGTAGAGGCCAGGCCCAACAAGCGCCCCATGCTCTCGGACCTCCGGGAGTCGGGCTCCATTGAGCAGGACGCCGACCTGGTGATGTTCATCTACCGGGACGAGTACTATAACCCCCACTCGGAGAAAGCGGGGGTGGCAGAGATCATCGTGGGCAAGCAAAGAAACGGCCCCACGGGCACGGTGGAGCTCCAGTTCCACGCCCAGCACGTGCGCTTCAACGACCTGGCCAAGGAGCCCTAGGAGAGCAGGGCCGCCGCCCCTTGGGAAAGAGCCTCCTTGAGGTCCCGGTAGCCCAGGGAAAGCCCCAGGGAGAGGGCCTCGAGGTAGCTTTCCTCAATGAGCCCGATCTCTATGGCGATAATCTTCTCAAAGGCCTCCACGGCGCTAAAAATCTCAGGGCCCCTAAGGGCGGTGCGCAGGTGCTCCAGGGAAAGCTCCTGCACGATGCCCATGGCGGGGATCATGGCCCGGGGCCCAATCCCCAGCCGGGCGTGCACCAGGCCGATGCGCCGACGCCTTTCCGCATAGGCCCCGTCGTACACCCCCGAGAAGAGGTCGCCATACCAACGGGCGAAGGTGCCGTAAAGCCTTTCCACCCTCCCCGGCACCGCATGGAGGATCTCCGAAAGCTCGGGGTCCCGCCCTAGGTAATCGTAAAAGGCCAGGGCCACCTCGGGGGCGATGGGGGTCATCACCTGGCCCAGGTCAGCGAGGAGCCGGGCATGGGCCTCGGTAAAGCCGGTGCGGCGTTTCAGGAGGTCCAAGAGCGCCCCAGGATGCACGGGACAAATGTACCTCCTTGGGGGCCCCCCTGTCCATAAGGCGAGGCCCCCGGGGTTCCCGGGGGCCCTTGCTTTTCCGGGACGGAAGCCCAGAAGCGCGCTACTCCGTGCTCACCCCTTGCTCCACCTGCTGGCTCACCGGCTCCACCATGCGGAAGTGGGCCGCCGGGTCTTCCAAGAGCTTCTCCAACCGCTTGGCCTTCTCCTCCCGCTTGGCTTCCCGAAGCACGGCGATGTAGGCGGAAAGGAGTTCCCGCACGTCCTCCACGCCCCTAGCGTCCAAGGGCTTCACCGCCACCTTGGCCCCCTTGGCCAAGCGGCGCTTCATGGCCTCCTCGGTAAGGCCCATCTCCGGCCAGTGGCGCAGATAGACCCTTCCCCCCGTCATCCCCGAGCAGATCCAAGGCCCCGGGTCCCCCAGGACCAAGGCCCGACCCCGGGTCATGTACTCAAAGGCGAAGCCCTTGGCCTGCGCCCGAGCGGCCAGGTTGCCGAGATCGTCCCTCAAGGGGCGCTCGGGCTCCCCACCCAGGATCACGTCCGCCCCGGAAAGGCGGATACAGAAGCGGCTATCGGCCACCCCCTCCACGATAAGGAGGCCGCCAATGGCCCCGTAGGCGAAGCTCTTGCCCACGGAACCGTCCACGTAGGCCCCGTAGGGGTTGCGCCCCTTCAGGACGGCCACGGTGCCGCCAAAGGCGCTCTTGGCCACCCCGTCTTGGGCCCCGCCCTCCACCACCACCTTCATCCCATCCACGTTGAAGGCGGCCAGGCCGTTTCCGGCGATGCTCCCGGCGTCAAAGCGGAGCTCCACCTCCGCCTCAAAGCCCTTGCCGTAAAGCCGCCTGCGGGCGATCTCCCCGGCCAAATGGGCGCCCAAGGCCCGGTCCGTGGAGTCCACGGGACCCTCCTGGAACAAAAGCCGCCTGCCCCCTTCCGCATAGGCCCCCATGACCACCTCGGTGATGGTGCGGGTGAGCTGGTTGAGAGGCTTCCTGAGCACGTGGGCCGAGGTGTCCTTGAGCCACTCGGGCTCCTCCACAGGGGCGAAGAAGTAGCTCAGGTCCAGCTCCTCCAGGTGGTCCCGCTGGTAGAGGAGGTCCGAGCGCCCCCGAAGCTCCCTCAGGGAACGGGCCCCCAAGGCGGCCACCATCTCCCTAAGGGCCTCCCCCATGGCCCCGAAGAAGCGGGTGAGTTGCTCCACCGCCCGCTCCAGGTCCTGGGGCACGAAGCGCTTGAGGCCGTGGGCCAGGGCCTCCTCCACCGTCTCTATCTGCGTGGTGATGCCCACGTGGCAGGTGTCCAGCTGGCAGCCGCGGCAGATGGTGCAGCCGATGGCCACCATGGCCATGGTGGCCATGCCCACCCGGTCCGCCCCCAGGAGGACCATCCGGAGCACATCGTAGGCGGTCTTAAGCCCGCCGTCGGCCCAGATCTCCACCTTGTCCCTTAGGCCCGCCCGCACCAAGGCCCGGTGGGCCCGGCGCACCCCGAGCTCCACGGGAAGGCCAGCGTACTTGAGGGCGTGGAGCCTTGCCGCCCCCGTGCCCCCTTCAAAGCCGGAGAGGGTGATGACGTCCGCCCCCGCCTTGGCGATGCCCACGGCGATGGTGCCGATGCCCGGAATAACGGGCACCTTCACGGAAACGAGGGCCTTGGGGTTCACCGTCTTGAGCTCCTCAATGAGCTGGGCCAGGTCCTCAATGGAGTAGAGGTCGTGGTTGTTGGAGGGGCTGATGAGGTCCACCCCGGGCACGGCGTTGCGGGCGGCCGCCACCTTGGGGGAGACCTTCTTGCCGGGCAGGTGGCCCCCTTCCCCGGGCTTGGCCCCCTGGCCGATCTTGATCTCAATGACGCTGGCGGAGTTCAGCATGTAGGCGTGGACGCCAAAGCGGCCCGAGGCCACCTGTTGCCCCCGCCAGTGGGTGTACTTGCCCAGCATGTCCGGGATCTCTCCACCTTCCCCGTTGATGCAAAGCATGTTGAGGCGTTTGGCCGCCTCCACGTACGCGCGGAAGGAGGCCTCCCCCTGGGAGCCAAAGCTCATGGCGCTGATGAGGAAGGGCAGGGAATGCCCCCCCACGGAGAGGTCCACCTCCTCCGGGGAGACCTCGCTCCTTTCGGGGAAGCGCACCTCCAAGAGTTGCCGGGCGGCCACGGGGCTTTCCCGCTCCAAGGAGCGAACCTTTTCCTGGAAATGGCTGTAGGGGGCCTGGCCCGAGGCCACCTCCTGGGCCGCTTTGTAAATCCTCGGGTTGAAGCGGAAGTCCTTGGCGGGCAGGACCTTTTCCGCCCGCAGGAAGCCTTCCCGCTCCAAAAGGGTGCGCTCCAGCTCCAAAAAGCCGTAGCCTGCGGCCTCCGAGCCCAGGAAGTTGCGGGTGCCGAAGTACTCCGCCAGCTCAGGCTTAAGCCCGATGGAGCTGAAGATCCTCCCGTAGCCCCGGAGCTCGTGGATGCCCATGGTGGAAATGACCTTCTCCAGGCCCTTGCGGAGGGCCTCGAGGGCGTTCGCCACCCCCTTGCGCCCCTCCAGGGCCCTCGCCTTTTCCTCAAGAAGCCAAGGCGCCACCGCCTCCGCCCCCAGGCCCAGGAGGAAGGCCACGTCGTGCAGGTTGCGCACGCCCCCGGAGTGGACGAGGAGGGAGGTGCGCCGCCTTAAGGCGATGCCCTCGGCGTCCCGCTTGAGGAGGGCCCGGTTCACCGCCGCCACCGCCAGGCCGATGTCAATCCACACCCCCCCCTGGAAGGCCTCCCGGTCGGAGAGGATGAGGACCTCGGCCCCCTCCTCCACCGCCTTCACCGCCTCCTCCTCCAAGCGCTTGAGCCCGGCGAGGAGCCCCTCCTCCACGGTGAACTGGGGCACCAGGGTCCGGGTCTTAAAGCGGGCGCGCACCTCCGCCAGGGTCAGGGTGCCAAAGGCCTCCGCCAGGCCGGGGTCGGACTCCAGGACGATAGGAAGGAGGAGCTCCACCACCTCTCCCCCGCCCCGCCCATCGGGCAAGGGGCGGCGGCCCAGGAGGGTGCGGGTGGAGAAGTGCTCAATCTCCCGCTCCCGGTCAATGGCGGGGTTGGTCACCACCGCCACGGTCTCCTTGAAGAACTCGGAGAGGTTGGGTTTCTCCGGGTTGAGGGCGGCCAAGGGGCCATCGTAGCCCAAGGAGCCGATGGGCTCGTTGCCCGTTTTGGCCAGGGCCTCCAGGTAGGCCCCGTCCCAGCGGTCCCAGCCGAAGGCCCTCTCCAGGCCCAAGGGGGGCGGGGCGGGCTTCTCCTCCACCTCCACCCCGCTTCCCCCCGCCACCGGGGGGGGTGCCTGGCGGATGGGCCCCTTGAGGTGAACCCGGTAGCCCTGCACCGGGGTGCGGGCCAGGGTCCTCTCCAGGACCTGGCGCTGGTGGCGGTCAAAGGGCAGGACCTTGGGGCCTTCCGGGGTGAGGCGGAGGTAGACCTTCTCGCCCGGGGCCAAGGGCTTGGGCTCGCTCACGAACTCCTCGGCGTTGAAAACGCCCCGCTCCGAGGAGAAGACGATCTCGTAAGGGGTTTCAAACTGCCAAAGGGGCCTCAGGCCCATGGCGTCCGTGGCGAAGACGGCCTCGTCCCGGTGGCGGCTCACGATGGCGGCGGGCCCTTGGGCCAAGGGGCCGAAGCGTTGCCTCAGGGCCAGGTAGAGGTCCTGGAGCTCCTCCGGCAGGGCCTTTACCTCCCCTAGAACCGGGGGGAAGACCAGGTCCATGGCCTCGGGCAGGGAGAGGCCGTAGCGGTAGATGAGCCCCTCCAGCATGCGGTTCAGGTCCTGGGAGTCCGAGCCCCCGGTGCGGGGGATGCCCAGGTAGTCCATCTCCCGCCTCAGGCGCTCAATGGTGTTGATCTCGCCGTTGTGGCCCAAGAGGCCAAAGGGCTGCACCTGTTCAAAGGTGGAGAGGGTGTTGGTGGAGTAGCGGTTGTGCCCTAGGGCGATGGTGCTCTTGAACTCGGGACGGGAAAGCTCGGGGTAGTAGCGCTTCAGAAGCTCCGCCGCCCCCCGCACCTTGTAGACCACGCTATGGGTGGAAAGGGAGACCACGTGCACGGGGAAGAGGGCCTCGAGGCGAAGCCCGAGCTCCCACAAAGGGCCATCCCCGTCCGGGCTGAGCCCCGCCACCTGGAGGAAGATGGGCTCGGTGCGCCGCCCCACGGGGCCCAGGACCCCGCTCACCACCTCCCCTCGGCGGAAGTGCACGGGGCGCACGCCAAGCCGTTGCCCTTCCCGCTTTAGGAGGGCGAAAAACTCCTCCACCCGGGCCTCTTCCCCCTTGGGGAGGAAGAAGTGGCCCACGAAGAAGCGGGGGTTGAAGGCAAGCTCGGGCTCTAGCCCCGCCTCCTCCAGGAAGCGGGCCCAAAGCTCCCGGGGGATATCGGTCTGGATGCCCGTGCCGTCCCCTTCTCCTCGGATGGCCCCCGCCCGGTGGGCCATGCGGTAGAGGCTCTCTAGGGTCCGCCGCACGATGCGGTGGGAAGGCTTGCCGCTCTTCTCCACCATGGCGATGATGCCACAGGCGTCCTGGCCTAGGGGGATATCCGGGTAAGCTTCCTTCCAGGTCATCTTCGGCTCCTTCATTGGACTGGGGAAACGGTGTAGGCAAAGATATGCACGTCGTTCCCCGGATTATACACGCCCTAGGCGAGAGGGTCAAGGATCTTGGGAAACGCGGCACTAGACCCCGGGCACCCGGTGGAAGGCGTTGAGGAAGAGGGGAAGCTCCCTTTGCCGCTCCTCCTGCTCCTTTAGGGCTTCCTCAAAGGCCACGGGGTCCATGAGGAGGGCGGGCAGACGGAGCCAGCCCAGGTAGTAGGCCCCCGCCTGGCCCGGGTACCGAAGCCTCCCCCGCTCCTCGGGGTAAAGGAGGGCCTCAAAGGCCAAGGGGCCCTCCAGGTAGGGGGCATCGCCAAGCCAGCGCAGGGCCTCCTTGAGGCGCAAGGGGTTGCTCCAGAAGCCAAAGCGGAGCCTCTGGTCCAGGTGCTCCAGGGCCAAAAGCCTCCCCGAGGCGGCAAGCTCTAGGCGCTTCAAGCGGAGCCTGGCGTACTGGGCGAGGCCGAGCACCTCCCGGGAAAGACCCCGGGCGATGAGGAGCCTCGAGGCCACCACGTAGTCCTGGTACTCCCGGTAAGGGTCCATGCGCCCAGGATGCCACGCGGGCCGGGGTAGGATGGTGCCATGGACCGCGAGGCCTGGGTCATGCGGGCGGTGGAGGCGTTGCGCTTCGCCAGCTTCAAGGACATCCAGCGCTACCTGGACGAGGAAGGCGAGCCCTTTTCCAAGAAGGAGTTGGAGGACACCCTCAAAGCCCTGGTGGCCAAGGGCCTTTTGGAGGAAAAAGAGGGCACCTACCGCCTGGCCCGCAAAAAGGGGGGCGCCGAGGCCTTGAAGAGGCTCTTCGGCGACTAGCGGGAGTAGTTGGGGGCCTCCTTGATGACCACCACGTCGTGGGGGTGGCTCTCAATGAGGCCGGCCATGGTCATGCGCACGAAGCGGGCCTTTTTGCGGAAGGTTTCTATGTCCGGGGCGCCCACGTAGCCCATGGCGCTCCTCAACCCCCCCACGATCTGGTAAAGCACGTCCGCCACCGGTCCCTTGTAGGGCACCATGCCCTCAATCCCCTCGGGGACGAGCTTCTTGGCCTCCGTCTCCCCGCCCTTGCCGGGGTCTTGGAAGTAGCGGTCGGCGGACCCTTGGCGCATGGCCCCCAGGGAGCCCATCCCCCGGTAGAGCTTGTAGCGCCGGCCGTCCTTGAGCACCTCCTCCCCCGGGGCCTCGTCGGTGCCCGCCAGCATGCTCCCGAGCATCACCGTGTGGGCCCCGGCGGCGATGGCCTTGGCCACGTCCCCCGTGTACTTGATGCCGCCATCGGCGATGATGGGGACGTCCAAACCCTCCACCCCGGCCACCGCCTCGAGGATGGCGGAGATCTGCGGCACCCCCACCCCCGTCACCACCCGGGTGGTGCAGATGGAACCGGGGCCGATGCCCACCTTCACCGCATCCGCCCCCCGCTCCGCCAACGCCCGGGCCCCTTCCCGGGTGGCCACGTTCCCGGCGATGACCTCCACCTTGTCCCCGAAGGTCTCTTTCAGGTATAGGAGGGCTTCCAGGATCCCCTTGGAGTGCCCGTGGGCCGAGTCCAGGACCAGCACGTCCACCCCCGCCTCCACCAGGGCCTGAGCCCTTTCCGGAAGGTCCCTGCTCGCCCCCACCGCCGCCCCCACCAGAAGCCGGCCCAGGGCGTCCTTGGCGGCGTTCGGGTACTGCTTGCGCTTCACGATGTCCTTGAGGGTGAGAAGCCCCTTAAGCCTCCCCGCCTCGTCCACCAGGGGAAGCTTCTCCACCTTATGGCGGCGCAAGATCTCCTCCGCCTCCTCCAAGGTGGTACCGGGCGGGGCGGTGATGAGGCGCTCCAAGGGGGTCATGACCTCGGTGACGGGGCGCTTGAGGTCCCGCTCAAAGCGGAGGTCGCGGTTGGTCACGAGGCCCAAGAGCTTCCCGTAAAGGTCCACCACGGGAAGCCCCCCGATGCGGTACTCCCGCATGAGGCGTTCGGCGTCCTCGAGGGTGGCCGTGGGGGGCAGGGTCACGGGGTCCTGGATCATGCCCGCCTCGGAGCGCTTCACCTTGCGCACCATGGCCGCCTGGGCCTCTATGGAGAGGTTCTTGTGGATGACCCCAAGCCCCCCCTCCCGGGCCATGGCGATGGCCATCTCCGCCTCCGTCACCGTGTCCATGGCGGCGGAGAGGATGGGGATGTTGAGCGTGAGCCTTTTGGTGAGCCGGGTCTTGACGGAAACCTCCTTGGGCAGGACCTCGGAGTAGTCCGGCAAGAGGAGGACGTCGTCAAAGGTTAACCCCTCGTACACGATCTTCCCCTCGTACATCCTTCCCAGGGTATACCCTTTAAGGGCATTGGTCCAGAGGTAGGGGAAAAGGCGCAAAAAAATAACCCCCCTAAAAGGGGGGTGCGCAGGTGGGGAGGAGCGCGGGAACAGGCATCTTTGCTCCTTAGAAAGGAGGTGATCCAGCCGCACCTTCCGGTACAGCTACCTTGTTA